>CANQAF010000008.1 GCA_947588975.1 uncultured Bacilli bacterium | reverse complement strand
TGAGTATATTATAAAAATATACTCTTTTTAAGTATTATGGTGATAATTCTTTCAAAAATAAAAAAAATATTATATAATATTTAATAGTTAAATAGAGGTGTTTTACATGGAAGATGCTTATCGTTTTTTAATGGAAGATGTAAATTTTAAATACGGTGATACTGTAGTTGCGGCAATCAGTGGTGGACCAGATTCTATGGCACTTTTACATATGCTTTCTAAAGTAAAAGATGCGATGGAAATTACAGTGGTATGTGCTCATGTAAATCATAACGTTCGAAAAGAAAGTAGCGAGGAAGCTATTTTTGTGGAAAAATTCTGTAGAAATCATGGTATTATTTTTGAATATATGAAAATAGAAGATTATGGCGATGATAATTTTCATAACGAAGCTAGGACAAAACGTTATCATTATTTTGGAGAATTGGTAAAAAAATATCATGCGAAATTTTTATTTACAGCTCACCATGGTGATGATTTAATGGAAACTATTTTAATGCGTATTGTAAGAGGCTCTACTTTAAGAGGGTATAGTGGTTTTTCTTATAAAGTTGAAATGGGAAATTATACAATCTTAAGACCTTTTATTGGTGTAACTAAAGAAGAAATTATAGAATACAATAAAAAAAATAAAATTCCATATGTAAAAGATGCTTCAAACGATAAAGATGTATACACAAGAAACCGCTTTCGTAAATATGTGGTGCCTGCTTTAAAAAAAGAAGATCCAAATGTACATCATAAATTTTTAAAATTTAGTCGTACTTTACTTGAATATAATAATTATATTGACCGTCAGGTAGAAAATTTAATGCCACGCATTTATATGCAAAATGAATTAAATTTAGATGAATTTTTAAAATTGGATCATGTGATTGCGATGAAAGTCATTTACTATATATTAGAGCATGTATATCAAGATGACTTAATGTTAATTACGGATCATCATGCAGAATTGATCTTACAATTAATTTTGTCTAAGAAAGCAAATGCCTATATTTATTTACCAAATCATTTAAAGGCAGTTAAAGCATATGACAAATTAACTTTTGTTTGTGATGAAGAACCCAATGGGTCTTATGAAATAGAATTAATTCAATATTTGAATTTGCCAAATGGTAAAAATATTGAAGTTATTTCTAAAAGCTCTAAAGATGATAATTTCATCTGCCGTTTATCAAGTGAGGAAGTTGTATTTCCATTACATGTTCGTAATCGTATGAATGGGGATAAAATGACAGTTAAGGGGATGTTGGGGCGAAAAAAGATTAATGATATCTTTATTGACGAAAAAATACCGATGAATGAAAGAGACTTGTGGCCGATTGTTGTCGATTCTAAGGGGACGATTGTATGGTTACCTGGATTAAAGAAGTCAAAATTTGACAAAACAAAAAATGAAAAGTATGATATAATACTAAAGTACTATTAAAGAAGGGAGAATTTTGATGAATAAAAAAGTTGTAAAACGTGGATTAATGCCTTATTTATTTCTATTTATTGTCATAATTGGCATTATCTATTTTTTTAATATTACTAACCAAAAAGTAAATGTCATCAGTTATGATGTATTTATGGATGAAGTAAAAAACAATAACGTAGAAGAGATTGTAATTACTCCAAGAGACCGTGCACATGTATATGAGATTACAGGAACATTAAAGAATTATAATGAAGGAGAAAGTTTCTTTTTCCGTGTACCTCTTGCTGAAGAAGTTATGACTAAAGTACTAGATGCAGAAGCAGAATATGGCTTTGTAGTAAATACCGAAAGTGATCCAGAATCTAGTACCTTCTTATTATTCCTAATTAATGTATTACCAATGGTAATTTTAATTGGTGCTGCTTTCTTCTTTATTACTCGTCAAATGGGTAATGCAAATAAATCAATGGATTTTGGTAAAAGTAGAGCGCGTTTAAATGAAGACAGTAGAAAAGTAACCTTTAAGCAAGTTGCAGGGTTGACAGAGGAAAAAGAAGAAGTACAAGAATTAATTGATTTCTTAAAAAATCCAAAGAAATTTCAACGATTAGGCGCTAGAATTCCAAAAGGTGTTTTACTAGTTGGTCCTCCAGGAACGGGTAAAACTTTACTTGCACGTGCTGTTGCTGGTGAAGCAAATGTGCCATTCTATTATATTAGCGGATCTGATTTTGTAGAATTGTTTGTTGGAGTAGGTGCAAGTCGTGTTCGTGATATGTTTAAACAAGCAAAACATAATGCGCCATGTTTAATCTTTATTGATGAAATTGATGCCGTTGGACGTCAACGTGGAGCAGGTTTAGGTGGAGGACACGATGAACGTGAACAAACTTTAAATCAATTATTAACAGAAATGGATGGATTTGGTGCAAATGAAGGAATTATCATTATCGCAGCTACTAACCGTCCGGATGTATTGGATCCTGCACTTTTAAGACCTGGTCGTTTTGATCGTCAAGTGACAGTTGCTTTACCTGATGTAAAAGGTAGAGAGGAAATTTTAGAAGTACATGCTGCAAATAAAGTATTTGCTAAAGATGTAAAATTAGCTAATATAGCAAGAAGAACAGTAGGTATGAGTGGTGCAGATCTTGAAAACTTATTAAATGAAGCTGCTTTACTTGCTGTTAGAAGAAATAAAAATGCAATTACAATGGCTGAAATTGATGAAGCACATGACCGCGTACTTATGGGACCTGCTAAAAAAAGTCATAAATATACAGAACGCGAGCGTAAAGTGGTAGCCTATCATGAAGCTGGGCATGCAGTTATGGGTATTAAGTTAGATGGTGCTAACGAGGTTCAGAAAATTACAATTATTCCACGTGGCGCTGCTGGTGGATACAATATGATGCAACCAAAAGAAGAAACATATTTATCAACAAAAAGGGAATTATTGGATCAAATTAGCGGATTACTTGGTGGACGTGTTGCCGAAGAAATTGTTTTTGATGAAATGACGACTGGAGCACAAAATGACTTAGAGCGTGCGACTAAAATTGCTCGTGCTATGATTACTGAATTTGGTATGAGTGATTTAGGCCCAGTTCAATTTGAACATCAAGAATCTAGTGTATTCTTAGGTAGAGATTACAATAAAAGTCGTAATTTCTCTGGTCAAGTTGCTTTTGAAATTGATCAGGAACAAAGAAAAATTATTAACGAGTGTTATCAAGTGACGAAAAAAACAATTTCCGAAAATAGAAAATTGTTAGATTTAATCGCTGAATCTTTATTAGAATATGAAACACTTACAAAAGAACAAATCGATTATTTGGTAGAACATGGTTGTATGCCAGATAACGATCTAGAAGTAGATTACAGTAATTTTAAAGAGGCAAGCTTAGATGATTTATCTTTAAGTGAATTAAAAGATCTCGCAAAAGAAAAAGGAATTACTGGATATTCTAAAATGAGTAAAGAAGAATTAAAAGAAAAATTAGAGGAAAAATAATCTTCTAATTTTTCTTTTTGTTATTACTACTTTTTAGTATATAATCAATACTGGTACCATAAAAATTTGATAAGCGAGTTAACATATTAGTTGGAATAGCATTGTTGCTAGGCTCAGAATGAGAATAGCCATGTTGGGAAATGCTTAACATACTAGAAATGTCCCTTTGTATTAAATACTTATCTTTTTTCAAATCTTTTAATCGTTTATACATCATCTTGACGTCCTCCTACTGATGATTATAATTTTTTAACTTTTTAAAAATCAGAAAATAGGAATGAAATAGTTTATATGACGTTTGAATTAAGAAATTTGGAAAATTATAATGAAGTGTTAAAGACTTATATAAATTTCCTACAAGATGTCAAAAACTTGTCAATTAATTTTCAAAAAATTCAAAATATGTTAAAAAATAATTTTTTCTTTTTTATTTATATAAAACCAGAAAATATAGGAATTGAATACAAAATAAAAATAACAATAGCCAAATAGAATGATATGTGATAAAATATATGTTAGATTATGTAGTTAGAAAATGGTGATTTATATGGGGAAAATAATTGCTTTGGTTAATCAAAAAGGTGGAGTTGGTAAAACAACATCTAGCATTAATTTAGCAGCTTCACTGGGAGTTTTAAAGAAAAAAGTACTATTAGTTGATTTAGATCCGCAAGGAAATTCTACTACCGGAGTAGGAATTGGCAAAACTGATTATGAAAAAAGTATCTATGAACTATTAAAAGATGAAGCGACATTAGAGGAAGTAATTATTCGTACCAAATTTAAAAATTTATATGTAATTCCTGCAACAATCAATTTAGCAGGTGTTGATTTTGAATTGATGGAAAAAAGTAAATTAGATCCTGAATTTACAAGAGGTGCGCAGTTAAAAAAATACTTAGATCAAGCGAAAGATGTATTTGACTATATTATTATTGATTGCCCACCATCTTTAGGTATTTTGACAACAAATGCTTTGACTGCTGCTGATTCTGTGATAATACCAGTACAATGTGAATTTTTTGCTCTGGAAGGAATTATGCAGTTATTAAATACAATTATGCTTGCTCAAAAGAATTTAAATCCTACTTTAAATATTGAGGGTGTGCTACTTACTATGTTAGATAGTCGAACTAATCTAGGGTTGGAAGTAGTGGAAGATATTAAGAGTTATTTTAGAGAAAAAGTGTATGATACGATTATTCCTAGACTTGTTCGTTTATCGGAAGCACCAAGCCATGGGAAACCAATTATTTCATATGATCCACAAAGCCGTGGAACAGAAGCTTATTTGAATTTAGCGAAGGAAGTGATTGAGCGAAATGGAAACTAAAAAAAGAGCGTTAGGACGTGGATTAGAACAACTATTCAATAATGAAAATTTGGATGTTGATATGATTGAAAAAACAATTTATGAAACAGCCAGTAGTGAGGAAATTGTTGAGTTAAATATTAGTGAATTACGTCCAAATCCTTATCAACCAAGAAAAACATTTGACGATGATGCTTTAAAAGAGCTTGCATCTTCTATTAAAGAACATGGTGTATTTCAACCAATTATTGTTAAAAAAAGTATTAAAGGATATGAAATTATAGCAGGTGAGAGACGTGTTCGTGCAAGCAAACTTGCCGGGTTAGAAAAAATACCTGCAATTATCCGTAGTTTTACTGATGAACAGATGATGGAAATCGCTTTGCTTGAAAACTTACAAAGAGAAAATTTAAGCGCTATTGAAGAAGCAAATGCATATAAATCTATGTTAGAACATTTAAATTTAACGCAAGAGCAATTGGCTCTAAAAGTTGGTAAAAGTAGAAGCCATATTACAAATATTTTAGGGTTGCTTCGTTTACCTGAAGATGTGCAAAACTTGGTAAATGAGTCTAAGATTACGATGGGGCATGCTCGTGTATTAAGCAAATTAAATAATGAGCAACAAATTCGCGAAATGGCTAATAAGATTGTAAACGAACAATTTTCTGTTCGTGAAATAGAAAATTTAACAGATTCTGACGAATTTGAACGTGTCGTTAAAATACCAAAAAGAAAGCAACCTGAGGCAAAAGAATTCAAATATGTTGAGGAAATGTTAAGCGAAAAATTAGATGCTAAGGTAAAAATTAAAGATAAAAAAATAGAAATTTCATTTATTTCTACTGCAGATTTAAATCGAATTTTAGAAATTATTAATGTCAAAGAATAATGGTGAGATCATGAATGAATACAAATTGGGAAGTATTGTTATTATGAAAAAACCTCATCCCTGTGGTACAAACGAATGGGAAATTATTCGCATTGGTGCAGATATTAAAATTAAATGTGTGAAATGCGGAAGATGCGTGATGATTCCACGTATTGATTTTAATAAAAAATTAAAAAAAGTAATTACTTATTAGGAGGTATTATGGCTAGAAAAAAGAATAAAGATAAAAAAATGGGGCCCGTTTTAGTTCTATCATTACTAACTTTATTAATTGCAATTTTGAGTGCAGTTTTTTCTATTTTAGGGATTGAGGGATCTCAAACTGTAATCGCAAATGGAACATTAGAATCCTCTTTAATTACAGTTAAAAATGTAATGAGTATTGAAGGACTTCGCTTTTTAGTTGGCAATGCCGTTGCAAATTTTACATTATTAGAACCACTTGTTTATTTAATTATAGCTTTAATTGGAATTAGTATTTGTGAAAAAAGTGGGTTTTTGAAGGTACTATTTACTCCTTTGCGAAAAGTAAAGTTAAATATAATCATTTTTATTACAATTTTTATCGGAATGATTAGTACAGTAATGGGAGATTATAGTTATATATTTTTAATTCCATTGATTGGAATGATGTATAAATATATTGGAAAACATCCAGTACTTGGAATAGTAACATTATTCTTAGGAATTACACTTGGATATGGGACAGGTTTTATTTTTAATTATAATGACCACTTGATAGGAATGACTTCACAAGCTTCTGCGCAATTAAGCGTAGACCCAAATTATAAATATAGTTTATTCTCTAACTTTTATATTTCGTTTATTTCTACTATATTGATGTCTATGCTATCTACTATGGTAATCAATAGATTTCTGGTTCCAAAAATGACAATTCGTTATATAACAGAAGAGGAAGAATTAAATGTATCTAGAAAAGCTATGATTGCTGCATTATTATTTGGCATTGGTTATATCATTTTAATCGTTTTTATGATATTACCAATTGATATTCCAGTTGCGGGAATTTTACTCGATCATGATGCAACAAGGTATATGGATCAATTGCTGGGAAATAATGCTCCATTTGGGAATGGCCTTGTTTTAATTATTACATTTTTATTTATTATATTTGGTTATATTTATGGTAAAGTATCTGGAAATATAAAAAATGGTAGTGAATTTAGTTTAGGTTTATCCAAAAATTTTGAAAATTTAGGACTATTGTTTGTTCTTACATTTTTTGCTTCACAAATGCTTGCGCTTTTAAATTGGTCAAATCTTGGTATTGTCATTGCTACTCGTTTGATTGAATTTATGAATGGACTACAATTTTCTGGTATTGTATTAATTGTTACGTTCTTTGTTATTACCATTTTAATGAGTATTTTACTTCCAGGAACAATGGACAAATGGAATTTATTATATCCAACAGTAATACCGTTATTTATGCGTTCTAATATTACACCAGGATTTACACAATTTATTTTTAAAGTAGCAGATGGAATTGGTAAATCTATTACACCAATATTTATTTATTTTATTATTATGTTGTCATTCTTAGAAAAATATAGAACGAATGAGAAAAAACAAATTAGTGTATTTGGTACATTAAAATTGATTTTGCCTTCTATCTTTATGATTGCAGGTATTTGGCTATTAATTATCATTTTGTGGTATGTAATTGGACTTCCAATTGGCATTGGAACCTATATCACGTTATAATTACAAAATTTAAAAATAAAAAGAGAAAGTACAAGAAGGAATTTTAAAATTATACATCAAGAATAACATTTTGTATTGCAGAAGATAGAAATATAGCGATAAAAATGTAGATGAAGAATACAGATAAAAAAAGGATTGGCAATGAAATATTGCCTTTTTTTAATTTTTCTTTTCGTAAAATTGAATCTATGATATAATGAATAAGAAATGAGGCGATTGCATGAGTTTAACTGCAGGGATTGTTGGACTTCCTAATGTTGGGAAATCTACGCTATTTAATGCAATTACAAAAAAAAATATATTAGCTGCTAATTATCCATTTGCGACAATTGATCCAAATGTTGGTGTGGTAACGGTACCAGATAAGAGATTAGAATATTTAGAAAAATTATATATACCAGAACGTACTATTCCTACAACGTTTGAATTTACCGATATTGCAGGTTTAGTGAAGGGTGCTTCTACAGGTGAGGGACTAGGAAATAAGTTTTTAAGTCATATTCGTGAAGTAGATGCTATCTGTGAAGTTGTCCGTTGTTTTGAAGATAAAAACATTATTCATGTAGAAGGTAACGTGGATCCTATTCGTGATATAGAAATTATTAATGTAGAGTTAATGCTTGCTGATTTGGAAATTATTGATAACCGTCTAGGGCGTATTGGCAAAAAAGCCGCAATGTCTAAAGATAAAGAAACAAAATTTGAAGTAGATGTATTGACAAAAATAAAGGAAAATTTAGAGCAAAATATTCCATTAAGACAAGTTTCATTTGAAGAAGAAGAGTTAAAACTTATTAAACCATTTAATTTGCTTACATTAAAACCTATTATATACATGGCTAATGTTAGTGAAGAAGATTTACTTACAAATGGAAATTCTTATGTAGATCAAGTTAAGGAATATGCATCGCGTGAAAATGCCGAAGTGATTGTAGTATGTGCAAAAATTGAATCGGAATTATCAGAACTAAACGATGATGATAAGCTGGCTTTTTTAAATGATTTAGGAATTAATGAAAGTGGATTGGATCAATTAATTCGTGCAACATATTCATTACTTGGACTTGCTACTTATTTTACTGCCGGAGAGGATGAATGTAGAGCTTGGACGTTCCGTAAAGGAATGAAAGCTCCAGAATGCGCTGGTATTATTCATAGCGATTTTGAACGAGGATTTATACGTGCTGAAATTATGAGTTATGAAGATTTAGAACAATATGGCTCAGAATTGAAAGTAAAGGAAGCAGGACGTATGCGTTTAGAAGGAAAAGAATATATTATGCAAGATGGTGATATATGCCATTTTCGATTCAATGTATAATATTACTTCATGAATCGTAATGAAAAATTTTAATTTGTATATATTAAAATAAGGAGGATAAATATGGAAATAAAAAATGTACTTTCTAAAGTATTTTTATGGATGTTCTTAGGTTTATTAGTAACTTTTGGAACTGGGTATTATATTTCAACAAATGAAAATATGGTTTACAATATTTTTTCAGGAGGAATGTATTTCTTTCTTGTCATTCTTGAACTTGTATTAGTTATTGTTTTATCAGCACGGATTCGTAAGATGAACCCAATGACTGCAAAGATAATGTTTTTATTATATTCATTTGTAACGGGCGTTACATTTGCCGCAATCTTTATTGAATTCAAATTAGAGTCAATTATGTTTGTATTCTTGGTTACAGCCATTGTCTTTGGAATATTTGCATTAATAGGGCATTATACAAAATTAGATTTAACGAAAATAGGTACCTTTTTGTTGATGGCACTTTTAGGCATTATCATATGCATTATTATTAATATTTTCTTAAATAGTGAAACATTTGATATTGTAATTTCATGCGTTAGTGTAGTAGTATTCTTAGGATTTACAGCATATGATGTTCAAAAAATTAAACTATTAAGCTATAATTTTGAAAATGAAGATAATTTAGCAATTATTGGAGCGTTAGAACTATATTTAGACTTTATTAATATCTTCTTAGATTTATTAAGATTGTTTGGTGATTCAAAAGATTAGGAGTACTGCTCCTTTTTTTTTGCATGAATTAAAAAAAATTACATATATATCAATTGAAAAGGCTTTACATCAAAAACCTTTTTTGTTATAATGATTAGCGAGTATTAATTTACTCCTTGCTTCAGAAGAAGCCGAATAGACCAAAAGGAGGTGCAAGAACATGAATCAATATGAAATTATGTTTATTGTAAGACCAACATTAAGTGAGGATGAAATCAAAAAAGTAATTAGTAACTTTGGAAAGATTTTAACAGATAATGGGGCTACAATAACTGATCAAAAAGACATGGGTCAAAGAGAGTTAGCATATGAAATCAAAAAGTTCAAAAGTGGATACTACTATGTATATCAAGTAGAAGCTAGCGATGACAAAGCTGTTAAAGAATTTGATCGTTTGGCTTTAATCAACAGTGATATAGTGCGTCATTTGATTACAAAATTAGAAAAGTAGAGGTATTCATATGAATCGAGTAATATTATTAGGAAGATTAACTGCAAAACCTGAATTAAGATATACGGGCTCTAATGTACCATTTACACGTTTTTCAATCGCAGTCAATAGAGCTTTTAGTAATCAAGATGGTCAAAGAGAAGCAGATTTTATTAATATTGTAGCTTGGAGAAAACAAGCAGAAACTATTTGCAATTATTTTGATAAAGGAAATCAAATTGCAATTGAAGGTAGATTACAAACAGGAAGTTATGATGATAAAGATGGAAATAAAAGATATACAACTGATGTTGTATTAGATCAATTCCATTTTGTAGAAAGTAAAGCACAAAGAGAAGCATCTAATACAAATGATGTAAGTCCTTATGACTATCAAGATGCTCCCGTTAATGATGTCAGTGTGGAAAATGATCCATTTGCTGACTTTGGAGACAGTGTGTCAATCGATGATGACTTCTTAGATTAGAGGAGGATATTATGGCTGAATTTTATAGAAAAAAGAAAAAAGTATGCCAAATGTGTGCTGGAAAATCAGTAGACTATAAAGATGCTGAAATTATGAAAAAATATATCAGTGGTGATAAAGGTAAAATTTTACCTAGAAGAATAACAGGAGCTTGTTCAAAACATCAAAGACATATTGCAAATGAAGTAAAGAAAGCTCGCTTTATGGCATTAATACCATTTGTAAAGTAAGAATATCTCTTACTTTTTCTTTTTTTATATTTGTGGTATACTTATAAGGAATGAGTAGTTTTAATATAGGTGATTATAATGAAAAGATATAAATGGATGTTAGGCGCTATATTATTTTCTTTTATATTATTTATAATAGCACTTATCATTTTTAATGATTTTTCCTTTATTTTACTAGGAATTGGAATTATGATTATAGGTGTTGTAATCATGATTAGAATAAATGAAAGTAGGGAGTGATGATATGACAGTAGCGTTAATTACAGCGGCAGGAGTCGGAAGTAGATTTGGTACGGCTGTTCCGAAACAATTTTTAACAGTAAATAACAAGCCTATTATTATTTATACATTAGAGAAGTTTCAGCAGTACCCAGGGATTGATGCAATATTAGTAACATGTTTAGAAGGTTGGGAACCAATTTTAAAAGCATATGCGAATCAATATTGTATCACTAAATTAAAATGGGTAGTTACTGGTGGAAAAACGGGACAAGAGTCTATTAAAAAAGGTATTGATGTATTACATGAACAGTGTAGTGAAGATACGATTGTTTTAGTGCATGATGGGAATCGTGCTTTAGTTTCTGATGATATCATTTCTGATGCAATTGTAACTTGTAGAGAAAAAGGAAATGCTGTTGCGGTAATTCCATGCCAAGAGGTTATTGTTCAAACGAATGATCAGAAAACTTCTAATACTTATTTAATACGTGAAAATTTGAAAAGAACGCAAACACCACATGTTTTTTACTTAAAAGATATGATTTGGGCTCATGAAATGGCTGAAAAACAATCTATTTCTGATGCGGCGGCAACATGCGATCTGATGATGAGGTTAGGAAAAACTATTTATTTTTCAATTGGATCAGAGAAAAATATTAAAATTACAACACCAGTTGATGTTGAAATATTTCAGGCATTGTTATCAGAAAAAGAGGAATAGTATGGAAAATCAAGAGGAGTATATTTTAAAAGAAAAAAAAGATGGTACAAAAATTACAGTACGTGATGTGCAACTTGCACTCTTAGATATGATGAAAGATATTGATAAAATATGCAGAAAACATCATATAGACTATTGTTTGACAGGGGGTTCTACAATTGGTGCATATCGTCATAAAGGATTTATCCCTTGGGATGACGATATGGATATTGCAATGATGCGTAAAGATTATAAACGTTTTATGAAAGCTTTAGAAAGCGATTTGGATAAAGATAAATATACCTTTCATTGCTTTGAAAAAAATAAAAAATATGATGTTACATGGCCTTATATGAAAATTCGTAAAAAAAATACATACATTAAAGAGGTTAATAAATTACTTCCGAACCGTTGTACAGATTGTGATGGTATTTTTATTGACGTATTTATTTATGATTATATGGCAAAGACTACAATTATGGATTTGCCTTTAAGACTTTGCAATAGTATCTTAATGCCAATTATCGTTTTTTTTGAAAATCTTCATATCAATCCAATCCCATTAAAATATTGGTATCGTGGAAATGCAAAGTTGTATGGATTTTTAAATCAAAAATCAAAATACATTGGTGATGATTTAACATGGACATATCGTAATCCTCTTCATCCTTTGCGTTATCGTAAAGATGAAATGTTTCCAACAGTAAGGATTCCTTTTGAGGATACTGAACTTCCAGTTCAAAGAAACACAAGAGAATACATGATTCGACATTGGGGGGAAAATGTTTTTGAATTACCCCCTATCCAAAAAAGAAAACCTGGGCATGTATATGATATTAATTTAACATCTGGTCATCCAGAAGAATGAATTAAAAAATAAGTTTTCACTTATTTTTTTTTTGCATTTTCTATTTTTTTGACTTGTACATTATAATTTGCATTGAGTAATATTTTTAATGGAACAAATTTATTAAAGAATGCATTCATTTTATGATTTACAGTTGGAATAATAACAGTTTTTCTTTGGAACATTTTTTTAAGTGCATAATGAGCAAGTTTGTCACTGTTTTGCGCTTTTGAAAATTTAACACCTAGTGTATCATTAAAATGGGTATCAACAGGTCCAGGACAAAGACAACCTACATATACATTACTATTTTCATGGCGTATTTCTTCTGAAATAGCCTCTGTAAGTCTTAAAATATATGCTTTGGTTGCAAAATAACTTGCCATTAAAGGCCCTGGAGAGAAAGCGGCGGTAGATGCAATGTTTAAAATATATCCTTTATTCTCTTCTTTCATTTTTTGTAAAAATAATTTTGTTAATATTTGAGTGGCTTTTATGTTTAAATCAATCATGCGCATTTGCATATCTAAATCATCTTCTAAAAACTTTCCATGCAAACCAAATCCGGCGCTATTGACTAAAATATTGATATCATCATCTTTTAATTGTTCATATAATTTTTTGCAATTTTTCTCAATCGAAATATCCATTGCGATTGTTTCTGTATGATTTCCAATTATATTTTTTGCCTCTTTTAATTTTTTTTCATCTCTTGCTACCAATATAATATCATATCCCATTTTGCTAAGTGCTTTTGCAAAAGAAAGTCCAATTCCGGAACTGCCACCTGTAATCAATGCTTTCATAATCTACCTCCTTATTAATTTTTATTATACTTGAAAATAAAGTGAAATTCTATAGTAGCAGTAAATTTATATAAAATATTAGAAATCATAGAAATGTAAAATTATAAATTTAATAGTCAGGCAAATGAAAAAAGTTTCAAAAAAAGTCTAAAATTCTCTTGCATTTCATACAATATTCATGTACAATTATATATGTGTGGCATGCGATGATGTGTAAGGTTGTCGATACACCAGGTTAAGTTGTTACACAAAATAACCTAAATATCGGGTTTTTACACGGAGCAAGTCTATACTAGATATAGGCGAAGGGAGGATACAATATGGCTAAAACAAAGGTTAGTATCAAATTAAAAGCGTTTGAACATAAGAGTTTAGATGCAGCTTGTGCTAAAATTGTGGAAACTGTAAAAAGAACAGGTGGCGAAATTAGTGGACCAATTCCACTACCAACTGAGATTGAAAAAATTACTATCTTAAGAGCAGTACACAAATATAAAGACTCAAGAGAACAATTTGAAAAACGAACACACAAAAGACTTATTGTAATCAACAATCCAAGTAAGGAAGCAATTGAGGCATTAACTCATTTGGAAATTCCAAGCGGTGTTGATATTCAAATAAAGTTATAAAATTAAGGAGGAAAAATTATGAAAGGAATCTTAGGTCGTAAATTAGGAATGACTCAAGTGTTTACAAAATCTGGGAAATTGATTCCTGTAACTGTTATTGAAGTAGAACCAAATGTGGTTACACAAATCAAAACTAAAGAAAACGATGGTTACGAGGCAATTCAATTAGGTTTTGATTCAAAAAGAGAAAAACTAGCGACAAAAGCTTCAGTTGGAATTACCAACAAAGCAAATACTACACCTAAGCGCTTCTTTAGAGAAATTAGGGGAGTAGATGTAGAAAACTATTCTTTAGGGCAAGAGATCAAAGCTGATATCTTTACTGAAGGAGAAGTTGTAGATGTAACAGGAACTACAAAAGGAAAAGGGTTCCAAGGTGTTATTAAAAGACATGGACAATCAAGAGGACCTATGGGACATGGATCTCATTATCATAGAGGACCAGGTTCTATGGGAACTATGAGACCAATGCGTGTTTTCAAAGGTAAAAAATTACCAGGACATATGGGTACATTAACCGTAACAATTCAAAATCTTGAAATTGTGAAAGTTGATGTAGAAAATAATGTAATCTTAGTGAAAGGAAATGTTCCAGGAGCTAAAAAATCTTTAGTTGTAATTAAAACAGCTGTTAAGAATCCAGGAAAAGTAAATCCTACTGAAGAATTAAATTCCTATGTAGAAGTTACACCTGTAAGTGAAACAACTGAAGTAGCCGAAGACACAACTGCATTGGAATCTACTGAAGAAAGTACAGAAGAAGTAGAATCAGTTAAAGAAACATCAGAAATAACTGAAGAATCAGCTGATGAAACTACTGAAACTGTTGAAGAAAATTAGTAGGGAGGCAAATTATGAAAAAAATGTCTGTATTAAACATGAATGGTGAAAAAGTTAGTGACATTTCATTAAATGAAGAAGTTTGGGGAATTGTTCCAAACGATGCTGTTTTATATGATGCGATTACATTAGCAAGAAATTCTGAAAGACAAGGTACTCATGAAACAAAAACACGTAGTGAAGTAAGCGGTGGTGGAAGAAAACCATGGCGTCAAAAAGGAACTGGACGTGCTCGTCAAGGTAGTATTCGTGCAGCTCAATGGTATCATGGTGGAATTGTATTTGGACCACACATGAGAAGTTATAGCAAAAAAATGAATCGTAAAGAAAGAAGATTAGCTTTAAAATCTGCTTTAGCTTATAAAACAATTAATAGTGAATTAATTGTTGTTGACGGAATTCATTTTGAAAGTGGAAAAACAAAAGAAGCTAGTGCTTTCTTAAAATCATTAAAAGTTGATAAAAATGTGTTAATTGTTGTAGATACAATTGATGAAAATGTTATTTTAGCAACTCGTAATTTAAACAATGTAATTCTATTAGAGGCAAACGAAATTAATACATTAGATATTGTTGCTGCAGATTACATGATTGTTACAAAAGATGCAATTAAACAAATAGAGGAGGTGCTTGTTTAATGAGTAATTATAGAGATATTATTAAAGCACCAATTATTACTGAAAAAAGTGCAGATTTAGCACAAAATCATAACACAATTACATTTAGTGTAGATGTGAAAGCAAATAAAACCCAAATCAAACAAGCAGTAGAAAACATTTTTAATGTAAAAGTAGAGAGTGTAAATACTGTAAACGTAAAACCTAAGAAAAAGAGAGTAGGTCGTTACGTTGGAAAAACAAATAAAGTGAAAAAAGCAATTGTTAAATTAAGAGAAGGAAGTTCAATTGAACTGAACTAATCTAAAGGAGGATATATATGGCGATTAAAAGTTATAAACCAATTACTCCAGGTACTCGTGGTATGTCTAAGCTTGTTAATGAAGAAATCACCAAAACGACACCTGAAAAATCATTGGTTGTTACATTGAAGAAAAATGGTGGTCGTAATAATCAAGGAAAAATAACTGTAAGACACCATGGCGGTGGCGCTAAAAGAAAATACCGTATTATTGATTTCAAAAGAGATAAAGACGGTGTTGTTGGAACAGTTTCTTCCATTGAGTACGATCCAAATAGAACTGCTAACATTGCTTTAATTACATATGCTGATGGAGAAAAAAGATATATTATTGCTCCAAATGGTTTAAAAGTTGGAATGCAAGTAGAAAGTGGAGAAAATGCAGATATCAAAGTTGGTAATGCATTGCCACTTGCAAACATTCCAGAAGGTACTATGGTTCACAATGTAGAACTTAAAGCTGGAAAAGGTGGAGAATTAGCCCGTTCAGCTGGATCAAGCGTTCAAATCTTGGGACGTGAAGGAAAATATACATTATTACGTTTAACTAGTGGGGAAGTTCGTAAAGTATTAAGTACTTGTAGAGCTACTATTGGTGAAGTTGGTAATGCAGATCATGAACTAGTAAGCATTGGTAAAGCTGGTCGTAAAAGACACATGGGAATTCGTCCTACAGTTCGTGGATCAGTTATGAACCCTAATGATCACCCTCATGGTGGTGGAGAAGGCCGTGCACCAGTTGGTCGTAAAGGACCAGTTACACCTTGGGGTAAACCTGCATTGGGATATAAGACACGTCAAAACAAAAAAGCTTCTGATAAGTTAATTGTTCGTCGTCGTAAAAAATAGTGAAAGGATGGTTTAGATGGCAAGAAGTTTAAAAAAAGGACCTTTTATTGATGCACATTTAATGAAAAAGGTTGAAGCCGTAAATGCTTCTGGAAAAAAAGAAGTAATTAAGACATGGTCTCGCCGTTCAACAATTTATCCTGAATTTATTGGACACACATTTGCTGTTCATAATGGTAAAGAATTTATTCCAGTTTATGTTACAGAAGATATGGTTGGACATAAATTAGGTGAATTCGTGCCAACACGTAAATTTGGTGGACATGGCGAGAACAAAGATAAAAAATAATAATTACCAGGAAGGAGGACTAAAATGGAAACAAAAGCGATTGCAAAATCTTTAAGAATTGCGCCTCGCAAGTGCCGTTTAGTTATAGATTTAATACGTGGTAAGAGCGTAGAAGAAGCGGATATTATTTTAAGCAATATTAACAAAGAAGCTGCTAGATTAAGCCATAAGGTATTAAAATCAGCAGTTGCAAATGCGGAAAATAATTTACATTTAGATAAGACTAGTTTGTATGTCAAAGAAGCATATGTAAATGAAGGTCAAACATTAAAAAGAATGAGATTTGGATCACGTGGACATGTGGATCCAATTAAGAAAAGATCAAGTCACATAACAATTGTTGTTAGTGATGAAAAATAGTAAAGGAGGGTAACTGATGGGTCAAAAAGTTAGTCCAATAGGACTTAGAATGGGAATCAATAAGACCTGGGAATCAAAATGGTACGCAGGAAATAAAGATTTCGCAAAATTCTTAAATAATGACAATCAAATTCGTAAATTTTTAGGAAAAAAATTAAAAGATGCATCTGTTTCAAATGTTATCATTGAAAGAAATGCTACTAAAACTGACATCATTATCCACACTGCAAAACCAGGTGTTGTGATTGGACACGGTGGAGATGAAATTGAAAAACTTAAAAATGAATTATCAAAATTAGTAAATGAAAATGTTCAAATTTCTATAATGGAAGTTAAAAATCCAGATATTAATGCAGCTTTAGTTGCAGAAAGTATCGCACATCAAATTGAAAATCGTGTTTCATTCCGTGTTGCACAAAAGAAAGCAATTAGAAATGCGATGAAGGCGGGAGCAAAAGGAATTAAGACTTCAGTATCTGGTCGTTTAGGCGGCGCTGATATGGCAAGAACAGAAGGATATACAGAAGGAAATATTCCATTACATACTTTAAGAGCTGATGTAGATTATGCACACAAAGAAGCTGACACTACATATGGAAAAATTGGTGTTAAAGTATGGATCTATAAAGGAGAAATCCTAGCCTCTAAAGAAAAGGAGGTAAAATCAAATGGCAGTCATACCAAAGAGAACTAAATATAGAAGACCACATCGTTTACATTATGATGGAGTTGCTAAAGGAAATACCAAATTAAATTTTGGAGATTATGGTTTAATGGCAATGGAAGGTGCATGGATTACCCAACAACAAATTGAAGCAGCACGTGTTGCTATGACACGTTATATGAAACGTGGAGGAAAAGTTTGGATTAATATCTTCCCACATCTTTCATTAACAAAAATCCCATTAGAAACTCGTATGGGTAAAGGTAAAGGTCAACCAGAAGTATGGGTAGCAGTTGTAAAAAAAGGAAAAATTATGTTTGAAATTGCTGGTGTAGAAGAAGCAGTAGCTCGTGAAGCATTAAGACTTGCTATGCACAAGCTTCCAATCAAATGTAAATTTGTAACAAGAGAAAGTGGTGAGGCAAGTGAAAAATAATGAAATCAGAAATATGACAACAGAAGAACTTAACAAAAAAATTGAAGAATATAAAGAAGAGTTATTTAATTTACGTTTTAGCCAAGCTACAGGAAATCTTGAGAAACCTTCAAGAATTCATGAACTTAGAAAGTTAGTTGCTCGTATGAAAACTATCTTACGTGAACGTGAATTATTTAAGAAGGAGGATAATTAATGGAAACTGTAAATAAACGTGGAATCGTTGGAACTGTTGTAAGTGATAAAACTGATAAAACTATTACAGTTTTAGTTGAAACTTATCGTAAAGATCCATTGTATGGCAAACGTGTAAAATATTCAAAAAAATATGCTGCTCATGATGAAAAAAATGAAGCTAAAGTAGGAGATAAAGTACGTATTGTAGAAACTAGACCATTATCTAAAACGAAACATTTCCGCTTAGTAGAAATCATTGAAAAAGCAATTATTTTATAATGAAACTGGGAGGAGGATCAATTTATGGTTCAACAAGAAAGCCGTTTAAAAGTTGCAGATAACTCTGGGGCACGTGAAGTAAGTGTTATTCGTGTTTTAGGAGGAAGCAAGGTAAAAACTGGCAATATTGGAGATATCGTTGTTGCTACGGTAAAAAAAGCAATTCCTAACGGTACAGTAAAAAAAGGAAAAGTTGTCAAAGCTGTAATTGTTAGAAGCAAATTTGGTCTTAGACGCGAAGATGGATCTTATATTAAGTTTGATGATAATGCATGCGTAATTATTAAAGATGATAAGAGCCCAGTTGGAACTCGTGTATTTGGACCAGTCGCACGTGAATTACGTGACAGAGATTTTATGAAAATTGTATCACTAGCGAAAGAAGTGTTATAGTTTTCAAAAAGGAGGAAAACATGAACTTTAAAACTGGAGATAAAGTTGTTGTTATTGCTGGAAAAGATAAAGGAAAAGAAGGTAACGTTACAAAAGTATTGCGTGCTGAAAATAAGGTAGTTGTAGAAGGAATTAATATTGCAAAAAAACATATTAAACCAAACGGTCAAACTGCTGGAAGCATCGTAGATGTTGAATTACCAATTCATGCATCAAATGTAATGATTATCGATCCGAAAACAAAAAAAGGAACCAGAATAGGACATACTGTTGATAAAAACGGAAAAAAGATTAGAGTATCGAAAAAATCGAATTCTAACATTGATTAATTGGAAGGAGGGTATATATGAACCGCCTAAAAGAAAAATATAATACAGTCATCATACCTAGTTTAAAAGAAAAGTACAATTACAAAAGTGTAATGGAAGTACCTAAATTAGATAAAATCGTTGTTAATATGGGTGTTGGAGAAGCAACTTCAAATAGTAAAATGTTAGAAGCTGCTATGAAAGATCTTGAAATTATTACAGGACAAAAACCAGTTGCAACAAAAGCTAAAAAAGCAATTGCTGGATTTAAAGTAAGAGAAGGTCAAGCAATTGGATGCAAAGTCACTTTAAGAGGAGAAAATATGTATAACTTCTTAGATAAGTTAATTAGTATTACACTACCTCGTGTTAGGGATTTTAGAGGATTATCTAATAAAGCATTTGATGGTAGAGGAAATTATACTATTGGTTTAAATGAACAATTAATTTTCTCAGAAATCGTATATGATGATGTTGTGAAAGTACGTGGAATGGATATCGTTTTTGTAACAACAGCAAAAACTAATGAGGAAGCGTATGATCTTTTAAAAGGTTTCGGTATGCCATTTAAGAAGTAACTATTATAGGAGGAAAGTATGGCTAAAAAAAGTATGATTGTAAAGCAATCAAGAAAACCAAAATTTAAAGTACGTGAGTACACACGTTGCCAAAGATGTGGAAGACCTCATGCAGTACTTAAAAAATATGGAATTTGCCGTATTTGTTTCAGAGAATTAGCTTATAAAGGACAAATTCCAGGAGTGAAAAAGTCTAGTTGGTAATAAAGAAGGGAGGACATAATATGGGAATTGTAAATGACCCAATCGCAGATATGCTTACAAGAATTCGTAATGCTAATCAAATGCGTTATACGGAAGTTGAAGTACCCGCTTCAAAAATTAAAGTTGAAATTGCTAAAATTTTAAAAGATGAAGGATTCATTTCTGACTATAAAATTAAAAAGAATCCGGTACAAAACATTGTTGTTTTAAATTTAAAATATGGTCAAAACAAGGAACGTGTAATTACAGGATTAAAAAGAATTTCAAAACCTGGATTACGTGTTTATGCGAAAGCCGAAGAAGTACCTAGAGTATTAAACGGATTAGGAATTGCGATTTTGTCAACTTCTAAAGGAATTATGACTGACAAAGAAGCAAGAAAACAAACACTAGGTGGAGAAGTTTTGGCTTACGTTTGGTAGAAAGTTAGGAGGATTCGTATGAGTCGTATTGGAAACAGAATATTAACAATACCTGAAAATGTAACAGTAACAGTTGATGGTACTCATGTTTCAGTAAAAGGTCCTAAAGGTGAACTTTCTACTGAAGTAAATGAAAATATTACTGTACATGTAAATGGTAATGAACTTACTGTTGAAAGAAAAGATGATAACTATAAAAATTTTCATGGAACAGCAAATGCAAATATTAAAAATATGATTATTGGCGTTACAGAAGGTTATCAAAAAGAATTAGAAGCAGTAGGTGTTGGATATCGTTTTGCTGTAAGTGGAAATAAAATCACTGTGACAGCTGGATATTCTCATCCGGTAATTGTAGAAGTACCTGCTGGTTTATCAGTAGAATCTGCTAGTAATACAGAACTTACAATTAAAGGAATTGATAAATGTCTTGTTGGAGAATTTGCTGCAAACATTAGAAAAATAAGACAACCTGAACCATATAAAGGAAAAGGTATTAAGTATAAAGATGAAGTAATTCATCGTAAAGAAGGAAAGAAAGCAGCATAACGTAATAAAAGTAAAGGAGAGTAATACTCATGATTAAGAAAGTATCTCGTAATGAAGTACGTCAATCTAGACACTCTCGTGTAAGAGAAAAAGTGAGTGGTACAGCTAACGCACCAAGATTGAACGTGTTTCGATCAAATGGAAATATTTTTGCTCAAATCATCGATGATGAAAAAGGTATCACATTAGTTAGTGCTTCATCTATTGATAAAGATTTGAAACTTGCAAATGGTGGAAATATGGAAGCTGCTACTAAAGTTGGAGAATTACTTGCAAAAAGAGCAAAAGAAGCAAAAATCAAAGAAGTTGTCTTTGATAGAGGTGGATACCTATATCATGGACGTGTAAAAGCACTTGCAGATGCTGCACGTGAAAATGGATTAGATTTTTAAAGGAGGGTCATAAATGGAAACTAGAAAAAGAGAACCACGCCCAAAACTATATGAAGAACAAGTAATCAATATAGGTCGTGTTACAAAAGTAACTAAAGGTGGTCGTCATTTCCGTTTTTCTGCTACGGTAGTTGTAGGAGATAGAAAAGGTAAAGTTGGACTTGGCACTGGTAAAGCAAATGAAGTGCCTGACGCAATTAAAAAAGCTGTTCAAGCTGCTACAAAGAACGTAGTTAAAGTATCATTAGTTGATGAAAGAACAATCCCACATGAAGCGATTGGTGTAAGAGGTGCTAGTCGTGTTATGTTAAAACCTGCTACAGAAGGTACAGGAGTAAAAGCTGGTGGACCAGTTCGTGCTGTACTTGAATTGGCAGGAGTTAAAGATATTTTATCAAAATCACTTGGATCAAATACAAAAATCAATATGGCATATGCTACACTTGAAGCCTTAAAATCACAGAGAACTAAAGAAGAAGTTGCCGCTTTACGTGGTAAGAAAGTGGAGGAAATCTAATGAAGTTACATACAATGAAACCACAAGAAGGTGCTACATTCACTCGTAAAAGAGTTGGGCGTGGAAACGGTAGTGGATTTGGAAAAACAAGTGGAAAAGGGCAAAAAGGACAGAATGCTCGTAGTGGCGGAGGTGTAAGACCTGGATTTGAAGGTGGACAATTACCTTTATATAGACGTCTACCAAAAAGAGGATTTACGAACGCTAAATTTAAAGTAGAATATGCAGTAATTAATTTAAGTGATTTAAATAAATTTGAAGATGGTGCTGTTGTAACACCTGAATTATTAAAAGAAATGGGAATCTTAAAAAATCAATTAGATGGTGTAAAAGTTTTAGGAAATGGAACATTGGAAAAGAAAATCAATGTAAAAGCACATAAATTTTCTAAAGTAGCAAAAGAACAAATAGAAAAATTAGGTGGAAAAGCAGAGGTGATTTAACATGTTTGCCAAAATAAAGCAAATATTGAATCCCAAGAATAAAGACTTGCAAAAGAAAATTTTATTTACTTTTGTATGTTTATTTATATTTAAGTTAGGAACTACAATTATTGTTCCTGGAATTGATGAAAAAAGTTTAGGAACAGATAACTTAGGATTTTTGGAACTTATGAATGCTATGGGTGGAGGCGCTTTAGAGCAATTTTCAATTTTTGCTTTAGGTGTTATGCCATACATTACGGCATCCATTATTGTTCAATTATTACAAATGGATATTATACCTTATTTTGCAGAACTTTCAAAGCAAGGTGGAACTGGTAGAGCAAAATTAAATCAAATTACACGTTACCTTGGTATTGCATTAGCGTTTATACAAGGATATATGTTCTCATTTGCATTTGTATCTGGTGGTACACCAATAGAATATATGACATTTGCTTTAATTCTAACTGCAGGAACTTCACTCCTACTTTGGATTGGAGATCAAATTACTGCAAAAGGAATTGGAAATGGTATTTCTTTGATTATTATGGCAGGTATTATTGCTACTATGCCAAATATGTTTATACAAGCTTGGAGCACTTTTGTAACAGGTGATACGGTACAATTAATTGCATTTGGCGTTGTTAAGTTTATATTATTTACATTGTTATACCTAGCAATCATTTTAGGTGTAGTTTATGTAGAGTGTGCAGAAAGAAGAATACCAATCCAATATGCAAACCGTTCTACGACAAGCATTTTAGATGCAAAACAAAATTATATTCCATTTAAACTAAATTCTGCGGGGGTAATGCCTGTTATCTTAGCTTCAGCATTTATTTCTATTCCTGGAATTATTGCTCGTTTTATTAAAAAAGAAGGATTTACCTTATTTGTTAGTAAATATTTAACAATGACAACAGGAACTGGTTTTATAATTTATATTGTATGTATATTTGCATTTGCTTACTTTTATACATTTTTACAATTAAAACCAAAAGAATTAGCTGAAAATTTAAATCAAAACGGTGGATATATACCAGGAATTCGTCCTGGCGATGAAACTGTTAAATACATTGGTAAAACATTAAAACGAATTACTACCGTAGGAGCATTAGCGCTTGCAATTATAGCAGCACTTCCAATCATTTTTGGTACATTATCTAATTTACCAACAGGTGTACGTGTTGGAGGAACTGGATTATTAATTGTAGTGGGAGTTGCACTAGAAACTTACAAGCAATTAGATAGTGAACTTGTAACTCGTGCAGGGTATTCAAAAAGAAGGCGTAATAGGTGAAAAGTATCATTTTAGTAGCACCACCAGCTGCTGGAAAAGGAACTCAATCTTCTCTAATATGTGAGAAGTATGGATTACTTCACATTTCAACTGGTGATTTGATTCGCGAAGCAATAGCCAAGAATGATGAAATGAGTGATTATTTAAAATCACAAATTGAATCAGGAAAACTTGTAAGCGATGAAATTATATTAAAATTACTTGGTAGTCGTTTAAATGAAATGCAAAAAGGGCCTGGGTACATTTTAGATGGATTTCCTCGTAATGTAAATCAAGCCATTCAATATGATAGTATGTTAAAAGAAATGAATGAAAAAGTTTCTTGTGTTATCTATTTAGCAATTTCAAAAGAACTTGCAGAAAAACGTATTGTAGGTAGAATTTCTTGTCCAAAATGTGGACGTGTATACAACGAATTCATTGCAGAAAATCAACCAAAAATTGAGAATACATGTGATGAATGCGGTATTGAATTAACAAAACGTAGTGATGATAATGCAGAGACTTTTGGTGTAAGATTCCAAACATACTTAGATGAAACGGCTCCACTCATCGATTATTATAAAAAGCAAAATATTTTGTATGAAGTTGACAGTACACTTCCTACAGATCAAGTATTTGCCCAAATTGAAAGTATTGTGGATCAAATATGATAACAATTAAATCAGAGCATGAAATTGAATTGATGCGTAAAGCAGGAGAGATTGTTGGAAATACACATCACTATTTAAAACAATTTTTAAAACCAGGTATTACAACAAAAGAATTAAATGATTTAGCGGAAGAATTTATTTTAAATTCAGGAGCTACTCCTTCTTTTAAAAATCTATATGGTTTTCCTGGAACAATATGTATTTCCTTAAATGATGAAGTGGTACATGGAATTCCATCAAAGCGTAAATTAAAAAATGGAGATATCATTAAATTAGATATTGGTGCCTGTTATCAAGGATATCATGGGGATTCTGCTTGGTCTTATCCAGTTGGAAAGGTTTCAACAGAAGTAAATAGACTACTTGTTCAAACAGAAGCAGCCCTTTATCAAGGATTATCTGTAATTCATGATGGCGCTTATGTTGGTGATATTGGGTATGCAATTGAAACATATGCCAAAAAGCATAAATTAGGTGTTGTAAAAGAACTTGTAGGACATGGAATTGGTTCTCATGTACATGAGGAACCAGATATTCCAAATTATGGGAAACCTGGAACAGGGCCTATGTTAAAGGCAGGAATGGTAATCGCTGTAGAGCCAATGCTTAATTTAGGGACTGCTCAAGTGTTCATGTTAGATGATGATTGGACAGTTGTAACAGGAGATGAGAAACCATCTGCTCACTTTGAACATACTGTTCTAGTGACAAAAGATGGATATGAAATATTAACGAAGAGGTGATTATATGCCAAAAAAACAAGTTAATAAAAAAACAAATTATTTAGAAGAGAAGCAAAAAAAAGCTGCTATTGAAGTTGAAGGAAAAGTACTGGAAGTTTTACCTGGTGGACAATTCAGAGTAGAACTTGAAAATAAACATACTGTAGTAGCTCACGTTTCTGGTAAAATCCGAATGAACTATATTCGCATTTTACCAGGTGATACAGTTGTGTTAGAATTATCAGAATATGATTTAACACGTGGGCGCATTACCTATAGGAAATAGGAGGGAATTAAATGAAAGTAAAACCATCAATTAAAAAAATTTGTCCAAAATGTAAAATTGTTACGCGTAAGGGAAAGAAAATCGTAATTTGCGAGAACCCTAAGCATAAACAAAGACAAGGTTAATATAGGAGGTGTTTTATGGCACGTATTAAGGGTGTAGATATACCAAATAATAAAAGATCAGAAATCGCATTAACTTATATTTATGGTATTGGTAGAAGTTTGTCTAACCAGATTTTAAAAGATGCGAATGTTGATATCAACAAAAAAGCAGGAGATTTAGATAATGATGAATTAAATCGTATTCGTGAGCAAATTGATAAATACACTATCGAAGGAGATTTAAGACGTGAAGTGAATATGAATATTAAAACCAAAATGGAAATTAATTCATATCAAGGTATTCGTCATAAAAAGGGTCTACCTGTAAGGGGACAAAGAACAAATAGAAATGCTAGAACTCGTAAGGGTAAAGGTAAAACAGTTGCTAATAAGAAAAAATAATTGTAACTAAAAAAGGAGGTTATATAATATGGCTTATAAACCAAGAAAACGTAAAGTGAAGAAGAATGTACCAGAAGGTCAAGCATACATTCATTCAACATTCAATAATACAATTGTTACTCTTTGCGATAAAGAGGGAAATGCAATTAGCTGGGCTTCTGCTGGAACATTAGGATTCAAGGGAAGCAAAAAATCAACTCCATTCGCAGCTGGTATGTCAGCTGAAGCAGCAGGAAAGGCCGCATTTGATATGGGAATGCGTAAAGTTGAAGTTTTTGTAAAAGGACTCGGTTCAGGTCGTGAAACTGCAATTCGTTCATTACAAACTGCTGGTTTAGAAATTACTTCAATTACTGATGTAACACCTGTACCACATAATGGATGTCGTCCACCAAAACGTCCACGTGGATAAAAGAAAAGGAGTGTGTAAAAGTGTTAAACTTTGAAAAACCAATCTACAAATTAACAGACTATGTTGAAAGTAATAATTTTGGAAAATTCGAATTAGAACCTTTAGAAAGAGGTTTTGGAACTACTATTGGTAACTCCCTAAGAAGAGTTATGCTATCTAGTATGCCAGGTAGTGCGATTGTTGCTGTAAAAATAGATGGCGTAATGCATGAATTTCAAACAATCGAAGGTATTGTAGAAGATGTAACTTCTATTATCTTAAATTTAAAAAGTGTAGTTGTTAAAAATCACACTGAAGAAATAAAAAAAGCTCATCTTTCTGTTTCAGAAGAAAGAGTTGTTACTGCAGCAGATATTGTTACAGATTCTGATGTAGAAATTGTGAATCCAGATCAAATAATCGCAACAATTTCTAAAGGTGGAAAACTTGATATGGAATTTATTATTGCTAATGGCCGTGGCTACGTGCCATCTACTGATAATAAAAAATATATTGAGGATTCTGCTGTTGGATATATTGCTATTGATGCAATTTATTCTCCAATTGAAAGAATCAGTTACGATGTAGAAAGTGCTCGTGTTGGACAAGATGCAAGTTATGATAAACTAATTATGAATGTTTATACAAACGGATCAATTCGTCCAGAAGAAGCTATGGCTTTAGGTGCTAAAATTTTAATTGAGCATTTAAATATTATTACAAATTTAAGCGAAATTGCTGATACAACTGGAATTATGAATGCAAAACAAGAGGATAGCAAATTAAAGAAATTAGAAACATCTATTGATGATTTAGATTTTTCTGTTAGAGCTTATAATTGTTTAAAACGTGCTGGAATTAACACATTAGGCGATTTAACTGAAAAATCTGAATTAGAAATGATGAAAATCCGTAATTTAGGTAAAAAGTCTTTGAAAGAAGTTATTGACAAAATTAAAGAAATGGGACTTAAATTCCGTGATGAAGACTAATAGTTAGGAGGATTATTATGGCTTATAGAAAATTAGGACGTACTTGTAAACATAGAAGAAGTATGTTAGCTAATTTGACAAAAGATTTGATCATGAATGAAAAAATCGAAACAACCGAAACAAGAGCTAAAGAAGTACGTAAGTTCTTTGATAAAATGGTTACGTATGGAAAAGATGGATCTTTAGTTTCAAGAAGAAAGGCATTAGCTTTTTTACAAAATGATACAGTAGCTACTAAAAAAGTATTTGATGATTTTGCAACTCGTTTTGCAAATCGTAATGGTGGGTACACAAGAATCCTAAAATTAACAGAGCGTAAAGGTGACGATGCGTTAATGGTTATTTTAGAAGTAGTAGAAGGAAAATAATCCTTCTTTTTTTTCAAAAAGAAAATA
>CANQAF010000007.1 GCA_947588975.1 uncultured Bacilli bacterium | reverse complement strand
ATGGAATCAGAACTAGATTTAGAAGGAGAAAATTTATCTGATGGAACATATGAAATAGAAACTCTGAAAAATATAGAATATAAAGGAAAAGGACCAACAAATGGATATGTAAGAGTAAGAGATATGGAAGTCATAAGTGCAGGATTATGTATGAATGATTATTCTATATATTATAATGGAATTCAAACAGAAGAATCAGAGAAATCGTATTGTAAAGAAGGATATGAAGGACCATCCAAAATTTATGGAGTAAGAAGAAATATAGATTCCAGTGCAACAACATGGGAAA
This sequence comes from uncultured Bacilli bacterium, assembly GCA_947588975.1. Taxonomy (GTDB): domain Bacteria; phylum Bacillota_I; class Bacilli_A; order RF39; family UBA660; genus UBA5026. Next base: position 29,664 of record CANQAF010000007.1, on the reverse strand, counting down.
GAATAGAAGATTCTGTAGAATTACAAGCAAATGCCATTAAAAATCAAAGTGATTTAACAAATGGTGTACAAAATGATTTTGATGCAATCTATCCATGGAGTGAAATAGAATCATATACATATGATGTGAAGAAAAAAGAGATCACAAGTTGGTATAGTGAAAATCCTCAAACATTTGATTTTAGTGGGAGTAAAGGAGAAGTATTAACTTATATACCCACATTCTATTATAAAAGAGAACAGAAAGATGGGTATGAATATATTTATATATCAGAAGAACAAATAGATAAAGAATATAAAAAGAGTGAAGCATTTTCGGTAGGAAGATATACGATGTCTGGTGATGATAGTGCTGTTCATAGTAAAAGTGGAGTAAAACCATTAGTAAATAAAACAATAACAGAATTCAGAAACGAAGCAAAGAAACTAGGATCAGAATTCAGTCAATTAGATTACCATTATTTTATAATACAATTACTATACTTAGTAGAATATGCGGATTATAATTCACAAGAAAAATTAGGTCAAGGATACACAGGAAATAGAAATATTGCACCGATTACAAGTGGAGAATGTAATGAATTAGGAATGAAATCAGGAACATTAAATGATGATGGATATCATTCTATGATTTATAGGGGAATAGAAGATATTTATGGAAATGTATGGCAATATGTAGATGGAGTTAATATTAAAAATAATAAAGCCTATATATGCTATGATCCGGATCAATATGAATCCGATACATTTGATGGATGTTACAAAGAACTTGGATATACAAATACCAATGCAACTGCAGAAGGGTATATTGCTCAATTAGGATATGATAAAAATAACCCATTAATTGGGTTACCAATAGCTGTAAATGGAAGTAACAATACACATATTTCGGATTATTATTGGCAAGTATCTGGAGATAGAATAGCTCTTGTCGGTGGTGCTTGGATTTATACTACCCAGGCTGGCTTGTGGTGTTGGACTTGTGGTAGTGCTTCGTCTGGTGCATGGACTGATTTTGGCGCTCGACTTATTAAAATGAATATATAGTTTATTGGTAGTTTGAAACATTGGTGGTAAATATCCAATGTTTTTATATTCATGTATTATATGTGTAAGAACTTTTTGTTTTAAAAAAAGAAACATTACAAGTACTCTTATTTTATGACTCCAAAGGTAAAAATATAATATAGAATAAATGTTATGATCATGATAATACCTTCCCATCTTTGGATGGTTTTATGTGTAGTTGCGAATACAAATAATAGAATAGATGAACCAATTAACATAATAAGATCGATTTCAGAAAAACTTGATGGGGTAATGGTACCATAAATAGCAACTGGGATTCCTAATACGACACATATATTAAAAATATTACTGCCTATGATATTTCCTAGTAATAGTTCTTGCTCTTTCTTTTTAGAAGAAACAATTGTTGTAACAAGTTCTGGTAATGAAGTACCAAGAGCAATAACAGAAAGTGCAATGATACGTTCACTAATCCCAAATAAAGCTGCCATAGAAGAAGCGTTGTTTACTACTAAATCACTACCTATTATAATACCAATTATTCCGATGATAGTAAAAAGTATAGATGTTCCAAGTTTTAAAGAAGGAATATTTGTATTCATTGTTTTATTCATCTTTGCTAATGCAATAAGATAATATAAAAATATAGAAAAAAATAACAAAATAATGATCGCGTCTTCTCGTGAAATTTGATTGACTATTCCATTTCCTAATTTGAAATCTAGAAACAAAACGGATAATATCGTTGAAACCAACATACAAAATGGAATTTCTTTTTGTACTGTATTTTCATTTACACGAATTGGATGAATGAGTGCCGCAATCCCTAAAATCAATAATATGTTTAATATATTACTGCCAATCACATTTCCTAGTAACATATCAGTTCTGTGGTGTGCAAGAGATTGAATTGAAACAGCGAATTCAGGTGCAGATGTACCAAACGCAACAATTGTGAGACCAATTAACATTTTAGGTACTTTGAAATTGTGAGCCATAGAAGAAGCTCCATCTACAAACATATCTGCTCCTTTTATCAATAATAAAAATCCAAAAATTAACAATAGAATATTTATAATCATATTATCACACTCTAATGTTATTATGACTTAAATTTTGTAAATCTTTCTTGGTAGAAATGGAAATAGGATTTTCCTAGTGTTCTTTTACTAGAATTGTACTGGAAGATTATGGTATAATAATAAAAATGAGGGATGTACAGTGGAAAAGATAATTTTAGTCGATGGGAATAATTTATTATTTCGTAGCTATTATGCAACTGCATATAGTGGAAATATTATGAGCAATAGTAAAGGGTTCCCAACAAATGCACTATTTGGATTTGCCAATATGATGAATAAAATCATACTAGAAGAAAAACCAACTTATATGATAGTAGCGTTTGATAAAGGGAAAACATTCCGTCATGCTGAATATAAAGATTATAAAGGTGGTCGTAGCGAAACACCAGAAGAATTAAAAATGCAATTTCCAAAAGCAAAAGAAATGTTGACTTATATGGGAATTAAGTATTATGAATGTGATAATTATGAGGCAGATGATATTTTAGGCACTTTTGCGAACTTTTGTGACAAAGATCCAAATTTTATTGGAACAATCATTAGTAGTGATAAAGATTTATTACAGTTAATCAGTGATGATATTGATATGAAATTACTAAAACAAAAAGACTATATTCGCTACAATAAGGAAACTTTCCGTAAAGATTATGGAATTGATCCAATTCATGTAATTGATTTAAAAGCTTTAATGGGAGACTCATCTGATAATATTCCAGGAGTTCGTGGAGTTGGTGAAAAAACAGCTTTAAAAATGTTACAAGATTATGAAACTTTAGATGGGGTATATGCGCATTTAGATGCATTCACTCCTAAGATGAGAGAAAAGTTAGAAGCAAGTAAAGAAGATGCTTATATGAGTTATCATTTGGCAACCATTGTTCGTAATGTTCCGATGGAAATCAATATGGAAGATGTCAAATGCAAGCCAAAGGATCATGTCAAACTCAACCAAATGTATGAAGAATTGGAATTTTATTCTTTACTTAGAAAAGAAGATGCTTTGACACCAATTGCAGTACAAAGTAATTTTAAAATTATTGAACATATGTCAGAAGTACATTTGGAGAAACCAAGCGCAGGGTATTTGGAAATTCTAGGAATTAACTATCATACTGCACCAATATTAGGGCTCGCTGTTTATAATGATGAAGAGTCTTTCTATGTTCCTATAGATGTATTAAAAGAAGATCCTAGCATTGTAGATCAAATTTATTATACATATGATTATAAAAAAATGTACACAGCTTTAAAATGGAAGAATATAGATTTAAAAAATATTCAATTTGATACGATGATTGCGGCTTATTTATTAGATTATAATATCAAAGATGATATTGCTTATCTGGCGAACCAATTTCACTATGAAATTCCTTTTTATGAAAATATTTATAAAAAATTAAAAACAAAAGATATTTATATTGAAGAAAATCCAAAGATGACTGCTCAAAACGCTATTTTGAAAGCAAAATTTATATATGAAACGCAAACGACTTTTGAAAATAAATTAAAAGAGGAAAATTTATGGCAATTATACCATGAGGTAGAACTTCCTTTAGCGCGTGTTCTTTCTGATATGGAATATAATGGTGTACATATAGACCGTGAGGAACTGAAAAGAATGGGCGAAGAAATTCAAATTAAAATGGAACTTGTGGAAAAAGATATTTATAATGATGCCGGCTGTACTTTTAATATTTCTTCTCCAAAACAATTAGGAGAGATCTTATTTGAAAAGTTAAAACTTCCTCATGGAAAAAAGAATCGCAGTGGATATTCGACATCAGTAGATATTTTAAATAAAATTCAAAATGAACATCCAATTGTAAATAAAATTATGGAATACCGTATGCTAAGTAAACTTTATACGACTTATATTGAAGGATTAACTAATACAATATTAGAAGATGGAAAAATTCATACCATTTTTACACAAACATTAACGCGTACAGGACGTTTATCTTCTATTGATCCTAATTTACAAAATATTCCTATTCGTTATGAATATGGTAGATTAATTCGTAAAGCATTTGTGCCAAGTCCAAATTCCATTATTATTAGTGGAGATTATTCACAAGTAGAATTACGTATTTTGGCTCATATGGCACATGTTGAAACTTTGATTGAAACATTCAAACGTGAAGTTGATGTTCATACTAAGACAGCTGCTGATATTTTTCATGTAGAAGAAAATCAGGTGACCAAAGAGATGCGTCGTATTGCGAAAGCCGTTAATTTTGGTATTATTTATGGAATTAGTAGCTATGGATTATCGGAAAATGTGGGTATTACTCCAACTGAAGCCAAAAAATTTATCGATAATTATTTTGAAAGTTACCCAGGAATTAAGGAATATATGGATTCAACCATTAAGCAAGCATATCAAGATGGATATGTACGTACACTGATGAACCGTAAACGATTAATTCCCGAATTAAGTAATAAAAATCATATGATTCGTTCAAGTGGAGAGCGTATTGCTTTAAATACACCAATTCAAGGTACAAGTGCAGATATGATTAAAAAAGCAATGGTCGATATTGACAGACGTTTCCGTGAAGAAAATATTCAGTCAAAAATGATTTTACAAGTACATGATGAACTTGTCTTTGATACTTTAAATGAAGAAAAAGATAAAGTCATTGCGATTGTAACAGAATGTATGGAACATGTTTTAGATTTAGATGTACCATTCAAAGTAGATATTGAATATGGAGACAATTGGTATCAAGCCAAATAGATTGACTATTTTACTTGATTATGCTAAAATGAACCTATAAATCAGTGATGAGAGACTAGTAATAAATTGGTTATGTTAAAGAAAGTTCGTGGTAGATGGAAACGAATCTTAACCATTTATGAATCTACTCTCAAGAGAAATGTAAACATTTCCGGTAATACCGTTATCCAAAGTAAGTTATTAGTAGGATGGTACCGCATTAAATGCTCCTATACTAATAGCTTTTTTGTTGAAAAGGAGTGGTTTTTTGGAAATTAATAACATTTATTTAGAACCTTCGCTTATCATAGATCAAACGAATCGTCATGAAGCATATTATCATATTTATAAATATGATACAAAAGAACATATTGGAAATTGTGGCTTGCGATTAGATGATACGGATATGAATTCATATTTAGGAAATATTGAATATGAAATATTTGAACCATATCGTGGGTTCCATTATGCAAAGCAAGCTTGCCTTTTATTAGGAAGTATTGCTCGTGATAAAGGAGTTCATTCTCTTACGATCACTGCGAATATTCATAATAAAGCATCATTACATGTGATTGAAAGTTTACAAGCTAAGTTTGTACATGTAGTAAGAGTTCCTAAAAAGTGTCGATTATATCGACAAAAAGACCGTAAATTAGCGGTATATCAATGGAATATAGAAGAAAAGAGGAATCAATTATGATTGATATTAAATTTTTAAGAGAAAATAGTGAGAAAGTAAAAGAAAATATTAAAAAGAAATTTCAAGATGAAAAATTACCATTAGTGGATCAAGTGATCGAATTATATGATCAAAAAAGGGATCAATTAATGAAGATGGAGCAATTAAGAGCAGACCGTAACCGTAAAAGTGCAGAAATCGGTGCTTTTATGCGTGAAGGGAAAAAAGAGGAAGCAGAAGCAATTAAAAAGGAAGTTGCTACATTTGGAGATGAAATTGATCTTTTAACCAAACAGGTAGAAGAACTAGATAATCAGATTACTAAAATTATGATGGTAATTCCAAATATTATTGATGAAAGTGTTCCAATTGGAAAAGATGATAGTGAAAATGTTGAAATTGAACGCTTTGGAGAACCAATTGTTCCTAGTTATGAAATTCCTCATCATGCTGATATTTGTGAAGCTCTAAATGGATTGGATAAAGAAAGTGCTGGTAGAACAAGCGGTAATGGTTTTTACTATTTAATAGGAGATATTGCTAGATTACATTCTGCCATGATTAGTTATGCTAGGGATTTTATGATTGACAAAGGTTTTACATATTGTGTACCACCTTTCATGATTCGTGGTGATGTGGTAAATGGGGTAATGTCTTTTGCTGAAATGGATGCTATGATGTACAAAATTGAAAATGAAGATTTATATTTAATTGGTACTAGTGAACATTCTATGATTGGTAAATTCAAAGGGCAATTGATTAAAGAGTCAGAGTTACCACTTGCTCTTACATCTTATTCTCCTTGTTTTAGAAAAGAAGTAGGATCTCATGGAATAGAAGAGCGTGGATTATACCGTGTCCACCAATTTGAAAAACAAGAAATGGTTGTTTTATGTAAACCAGAAGAAGCGATGGATTGGTATAACAAAATGTGGTCTTATACTGTAGAATTTTTTAGAAGTTTAGATGTACCTGTTAGAACTTTAGAATGTTGTAGTGGGGATCTTGCGGATCTAAAAGTCAAATCTTGTGATGTTGAAGCATGGAGCCCAAGACAACAAAAATATTTTGAAGTAGGTTCTTGCTCTACATTAGGAGATGCACAAGCAAGAAGATTAAGTATTCGTGCTAAAGGTGAAAATGGTAATTATCTAGTTTCTACTTTAAATAATACTGTACTTGCAACTCCAAGAGGATTAATTGCGGTTTTAGAAAATAATTATCAAGAAGATGGAAGTATCAAAATTCCAAAGGCTTTGCAACCATATATGGGTGGAAAAGAAAAGATAAATATTAGATAAAAATTTAATGGAGTGATAGTGTGGAAGAAAAAAAACAAGAATACTTAAATACGATGTATCAAATTTTAGAAATGCCTAATGGAAATGAAAAACTGGAAATGTTTATGCATTTATATATTTCATATAGTAAATTTTGCTATCAACATGGATTGGCTACTTATGATATGGAATTATTTTCTAAGGCTAAAACGTTATTTATAATTGAAAGTAGACCGATAGAATATGTTATAGATAATGATAAAAAACAAGAAGCCTTATATCGATTGGAAAAAGTTTTAGCTAATAGAAAAAATGGTATTCCAGATGGCATAAGTATTGAAGATGCCAATTTAATTCTGGCTGCTAATGTTCAAAATGCAAGAATAGGACTTTCAAATAATAATGCTGAAATAGACTTTTTTGAAGAATCATTAGGAGGTTCTTGTGGCATTTCTCAAGCAGCAACTGTTTTTCCACTTCTAGAATTGGGAGTACAAGTAACAATAAACAATACTAGTTCATTACCCGATTGTGTATTTAGGCATGCTTTTGCGACTTGCACATTTCCTATAAAAGATTGCGATCAAATCTATGAAAAACAATTTCTCATAGATGCTACATATCGCCAATTCTTTTTGGCTATTGAATGTAATGAAGGCAAATATTTTGAAGGAGATTTCCAATTTAAAGATAAAACAGGCCCAAGAGCAGGTTATTATGTTTGTAAAACTTTGGAGGGTATGGCATTTGCAAAAGAATTATTAACGAAAGGATATGTTGAATTAACAGAAGATAATGCACGGATATATGGTAAGGGTTTTTCAATGGAAAAAATCTGTTTAAGTACTTCGTTGGATGATCAACAAAAAATTATCAGTCATACTGGTAAAGAGTATATTGATGCTATAAATAATAAAAATCTTCAAGGGAATTTAGATTATACAACCGAAGAATTAATTGATTACGGATATAATGTTAGTTTGCATAACCAAATAGGTAATATTAAAAAAGTTATTAATAATGATATTTCTCCAAATATCGGGAAATTAATTTAATCAATATTTTTAGAATACTATAATGGATGATTCCATAATTGTGAAGAAAAGAAAATGTATATTGAAATTACAAGAAATACTGTACTTACAATTCCATAAGGATTAATTACGGTTTTAGAAAATATTTATTAAGAAGATGGAAGCATAAAAATTCCAAAAGCTTTGAACCTGAAACAGAGATTCGAAAAAAAAATAATATTTGGTGTAGATATAATCTACACCTTCTTTTACACTTTATTTAAAACAATTTTGACGGTTACTCATAAAATAAAAAAGGAAGTGATTATATGAATACAACAAAGGCTTTATGGAAAAGTTTCATAGTCAATTTTCTGTTATCTATTTCCAAAATAATTTCGGGTATTCTAGGAAGCTCTAGTGCTTTAGTAGCAGATGGAATTCATTCATTTAGTGATTTAGCAACGGATTCAGTTGCGCTTTTTGGTAATCATTATGCAATGAAACCTGCAGATAAAGAGCATCCATTTGGACATGGAAAAGTAGAATATTTAACTTGTTTTGTTATTGGCATTGTAGTACTTGCTTTAGGAATAGAAATAATTGCAAATGCATTTCAACAAGATATCGTTATACCAAATAAATTAGTAATAGTTGTAAGTATTTTTACGATCCTATTTAAGTTTATTTTAGCGCATTATTTAATTCAAACTGGAAAAAAGGAAAGTAATCAAATACTAATTTCTAGTGGTAAAGAAAGTAGTATGGATGTTATCAGTTCTATCTTTGTTTTATTATCAAGTATTTTAATGCAGTTTTCTATAAAGTATGCAATTTTAAAATATTCTAATTTAGTTGCTACGATTATTGTAGGTATTTTGGTAACAAAAACTGGGTTTGATATTATCAGAGAAAATATGAGTTCTATGATTGGGGAACAAGTTAGTGATGTTGATATTGAAGCTATGCTGCATTTATTTAAAGACGATAAAGTGATATCGGTTGATCATTTTGCGGTAATTAAAAATGGTCCATATTTTCAAATTACTGGAGAGATTAGTATGGATGAAAAGCTTTCTTTAAAAGAAGTACATGCTACTGTAGAAATATTAGAACAAAAATTAAAAGCTTATGATAATCGTGCAAAATATATCAATATTCATGTAAATCCAGTAACTATAGTATCCAAAGATGATAAGGAGTAGTTTACTCTTTTTCTTTTTATTTCCAATTACAATTTATATTCATTTATGATACACTATAGTAAGGTGATATTATGCCAGAATTACCAGAAGTAGAAACAGTGAAAGAATCTTTAAAAAGAAGAGTTCAAAATCATAAAATTGTAGGTGTTGTATTATCTTATCCTAAACTCATTGAAACACCTACATCGCAAGAATTTGTAGATAACATTGTAGGAGAAACCATTCACAATCTAGAGCGAAGAGGTAAATGGATTTTATTTGAATTAGATCATTATTATTTACTTAGTCATTTACGTATGGAGGGTCGGTATCTATTTCGCAAGAAAGATGATCCTATGGAGAAACATGAGCATATTTCATTTATTTTAGAAAATGGAGAAGAACTTCGTTATAAAGATACCCGTAAATTTGGAAGAATGCATTTGCTTCCAAAAGAAAAAATATGGAATTTGCCTCCACTGGTCAATCTAGGGTTAGAGCCATGGGATCCTCAATTAACAGTATCTTATTTAAAAGATAAATTGAAACCAAAAAATATTCCCATTAAAACAAGTTTGTTAGATCAAAGTATCATTGCGGGAATTGGAAATATTTATGCGAATGAAATATTGTTTTTAAGTAAAATAAATCCTTTGAAGGCAAGTAATCAATTAACAAAACAACAGTTAGAAAAAATCATTCAAACAACAAGACAAGTGTTAGGTGATGCAATTACAAAGGGTGGTACGACTATTCGTACTTATGAATCGAGCGAAGGAGTACATGGACAGTTTCAGCAAAATTTATTTGTACATGGAAAAGAAGGTCAACCTTGTCTTTCTTGTGGTACCAATATTCAAAAAATAATTGTGGGAGGCAGAGGAACTTATTTTTGTTCAAAATGTCAAAAATAGAAAGAGGAAATTATGAATCAAGAAATTATCAAAAATATATGTGAAACCTTAAAAGTAAAAGAAAAACAAGTAGAAGCTACTTTACAGTTATTAGAACAAGGAAATACAATTCCTTTTATTGCACGTTACCGTAAAGAAGCAACTGGTGCATTAGATGAAGAACAAATTCGTCAGATCAATGAAGTATATGCTTATCAAATGAATTTACAAAAACGAAAAGAAGATATTATTCGTTTAATTGATGAAAAAGGTATGCTTACAGATGAAATCAAAGAAAAGATAGAAAAATCAGAAAAGTTAGTTGAAGTAGAAGATTTATACCGACCATATAAAGAGAAGAAAAAAACCAAAGCAACAGAAGCAATTGCTTTAGGATTAGAGCCTCTTGCTAAAATGATATTGTCATTTCCAACCAATGGAGATTTAAACACATTAGCAACACGTTTTGTAAATGATAAAGTACCTAGTATAGAGTCTGCTTTAGAAGGTGCTCGTTATATCATAGCAGAGTGGTTTAGTGATAACGCCTATTATCGTAAATGGATTCGTAATTACACCTATCAAAATGGAATGATAGAATCTAAAATAAAAAAAGATGCACAGGATGAGATGAAAACATATGAGATGTATTATGATTATAAAGAAGCGGCAAAACAGATCAAACCTCACCGTATATTAGCACTAAATCGTGGTGAAAAAGAAAAAGTATTGACAGTTTCTCTTACAATAGAAATAGAGCCAATTCTTGCATTTTTAGAATCGAAAATTATCAAAAATGAAGGATCTTTTGTATGCACAGAAGTAAAGTCTGCGATTTCAGATAGTTATAAACGTTTAATTGCACCTAGTATTGAGCGTGAAATTAGAGCTGAATTAACGGAAAAGGCAGAAGAAGTGGCCATTCAAAATTTTGGGAACAACTTAGAAAAATTATTATTACAACCTCCTATGAAAGACAAAATGGTGTTAGGATTTGACCCTGCATATCGTACAGGATGTAAACTTGCTGTGGTTGATCCTACTGGAAAGAAACTTGCAATTTCTGTTATTTATCCTCATGAACCAAAAAACGAATATGAAAAAAGTAAACAAATTGTATTAGATTTAATTGAAAAATATCAAATTGATATTATAGCGATTGGAAATGGAACGGCTAGTCGTGAGAGTGAAGCATTTATTGCTGATGTGATTAAATCTGCAACCCGTAAAGTTGAATATATTATTGTGAGTGAAGCAGGTGCTAGTGTGTATTCAGCATCTAAGCTTGCTATCTCAGAATTTCCGGATTTACATGTAGAAGAACGAAGTGCTATTAGTATTGGAAGACGTTTACAAGATCCATTAGCAGAATTAGTTAAAATCGATCCAGAAAGCATTGGAGTGGGACTATATCAACATGATGTAGCGGGGAAACGTTTGGCAGAATCGTTAGATTTTGTGGTTCAAAAAGCCGTAAATCAAGTTGGAGTGAATCTTAATACAGCAAGTCCTAGTTTGCTCAAATATGTATCTGGAATTACCAAAAAACATATTGATAAATTGATTGAATATCGTAATCAACATGGTAAATTTCAGTCGAGAGAAGAATTACAAAAGAAGAAATTATTAACAGATAAAACTTATGAACAAGCGATTGGATTTTTAAGAATTCCAGATGCTTCTAATATACTGGATCGTACGGCAATCCACCCAGAAAGCTATAATCTTGCAAATGAGTTATTACAAACCTTACATCTTGAATTGGAGCAAATTGGGAATCCGACTTTTGTGGAAACCTTAAATCAAGTAGATGTCAATCAAATGGCAAAGATGTTAAACACTGATATTTATACAATTACAGATATCATTGAAGATTTGAAAAAACCAAATCGTGATCCACGTGATCATATGTCAGCACCAATCTTAAGAAGTGATATCTTACATATTGAAGATTTAAAAGTTGGTATGAAATTACAAGGTACCGTTCGTAATGTTGTTGATTTTGGTGTATTTATTGATATTGGTCTTAAAAATGATGGATTAGCACATATTTCTAAATTGACAGATCATTACATTAAACATCCAATGGAAGTTGTTAGTGTAGGAGATATTGTAGACTGCTATGTAGATGAAATTTTCCTAGACAAAAATAAAGTATCACTTTCATTACTAGAAAAAGAAAAGGTTGTATAACAATCTTTTTTTATTTCATATATTAAAGTAGGTGATGGTATGTTTGGTAAACAAAAACAACCACAAGTAAATGGTTGTATTTTAGCATATGTATATGAAACAGTAGATGATATTGTAAATACATATGTGGTTGCTCAAGATGAAGAAAGAATTTACCGTATGATGAATGGTAAATATTATTTATGCGTATTAGGGGATAAGACTTATTACAAACTAGAATGTAAAGGATATCTTCCAATCGAAAGAGTATATCAAAAATATGGAGTAACAGAAATTCCTATAGTAGAGGATATAGAACATAAAAACGGATTTATGAAAACATTATTATATAGAGGACGTCATTAGTCCTTTTCTTTATAATAAATTCCTTGATATGTATCTCTTCTGGCAAGCTCTTTATCAATTTCATTTAAGACACAAAACTTTTTACATAACCAAGTCGGTGCAATCAATTCGTTTGGATTTGGATCTCCAGTAATACGATGAATTACAAGATTTGGTTTTAATCGTTCTAATTGATCACAAACAATATCGACATATTCTTCTTTGGTTAGGATGTGAAATGGTTTCATTTGATAATAAGTACCTAGTTTTGTATGTTTTAAAATATGTAACATATGGATTTTAACACCTTGAATATCTAATTGATTTAAATATTCTGTTGTTGCAAGCATCATTTCTTTTGTTTCATAAGGTAGACCATTAATAATATGAACAACTACATTCATATTTCTTTTCCTTAAATTTTTTACACAAGTTTCAAAACATTCTAATGTATGACAACGATTAATAAAATGTGAAGTTTCTTCATGAATTGTCTGTAATCCTAATTCTATCGTTAAATCTGTTTTTTTGGACAATTCTTCTAAATAATTCATACATTCTTCTGTAATTGCATCTGGTCTTGTTGCAATAGATAAACCAATCACATTAGGAAAGGATAATACCATTTCATATTTTTCTTTTAAAACTTCGAGTGGTGCATACGTATTAGTATGTGCTTGAAAGTATCCAATATATTTTCCATTGGGCCATTTTCTTTCCATTATTGTTTTTATTGTTTCAAATTGTGTTTTTAAATCTTCTTCTTTTCTTCCTGCAAAGTCACCGCTCCCTAAACTAGAACAATAAATACATCCACCAGTTCCCACAGTTCCATCAATATTAGGACAAGTGAAACCTGCATTTAAACTTACTTTAAATACTTTAGAATGAAATTTTTGCTTATAAAAATAATCTAAAGTGTAATAACGTTTGTTAGAATTCGTATACTGAAATAGATTCATAACATCACTTCCATATATTTAAAATATCGTAAAATTATGTTAGAATCAATCTATTTTGGAAAAAAGTAGTAAAAAAAATCTTGTTTTATGAACAGATGTGCTATAATGATAATGGAGGTAATAAGATGAAAAAAAATAATATTTTAAAAGCGATAGGTATTTGTTTTCTAGCTTATGTAGTACTTAGTTGGATTATTCCAGCTGGATCATTTTCAAGTGGTACTTTTGTAAAAAGTGACACGCAACCTTTAGGATTATTTGATATTTTCTTATATCCTATTGTTACGGCATCTACATCACTTTTTATACTAAATGCGTTAATCATTCTACTCATTGGTGGATTCTATAGCGTACTTTCAAAAACAGGTGTATATTCCAAAATAGTAGAAAAAGTAGCAGAGCAATTTAAAAATAATGGTTATATATTTTTAGCTATTACTGTCTTTGTCTTTGCATTACTTTCTGCATTAACTGGACTTACAATGCCATTGCTAATTATGGTTCCATTTTTTGTAGCCGTAGTATTAAAATTAGGATATCGTAAGATTGTGGCATTATTATCTACGTTTGGAGCAATTTTAGTTGGTAATATAGGCTCTATCTATTCATTCAATATTAATGGATATCTTACGATTTTCTTTGAGACGGAAGTAAATGATATACTTACTTCACGTATTTTGCTATTTGTTCTTATGACATTTGCATTCATTGGATTTGTGTTATTCTTAAGTGAAAAACAAAAAATAACCAATAAAGAAGATAAAAAATCTTCTAAAAAGGAAATGGAAATTCCATTATACAGTGAACATGTAGTTGAAAATAAAAGTGCAATACCTATGGTGTTGATCTCAATTTTTATGATAGTACTTCTTATGGTTGGTATGTATAATTGGGAAACAATGTTACAAGTAGACTTTTTCACAAATATTCATACTTCAATTTCTGAATTTGAAATTTTTGGTTATCCAATTTTCAAAAATATAATTGGTACAGTAGATCCACTTGGATATTGGACGAATTATGATCTTGCCATTATCCTATTTATAGCAACTATGTTAATTGCTTGGATTTATAATGTAAAAGGACAAGATAAATGGAAAGCATTTGTTGAAGGAGTAAAGGAAATGGTTCCAGTTGCTCTTTGCACCATCGCTGCAGAAATTCTATTCTTGATTATGAATAGTAATGCAGGTACTTCATTCTTTGAAACAATTGCCAACTTCTTTATCAGTATGACAAAAGGATTTAATGCATTTACATTTGGATTATTATCTGCAATTGGTGGAATCTTCTTTAATGATTTCCCATATTTGGTGAATGAACTTTATGTACCAATTACTACATTATATACAGATTACAACTTTATTGGAATCTTTATGCAAATGATACATGGATTCATTATGTTGATTGCACCAACTAGTATGATTTTAGTAGCAGGCCTTCAATTTTTAAATATTTCATATACTGAATGGTTAAAAAATGTATGGAAATATTTATTAATTGCGTTAATTATGATTATTGCATTTACTGTTTTACTTACAGTATTATAATTATAGAAATCTTTATTGAAGATTTTCAATAAAGGTTTTTTTTTGTAAAAATTGGAAATGGATTTTATGTTCTATATTTATAATTTGTGATATAATGTTTTAAGAGGCTATGTATATGAATTATAGAATAGATGGGCAAGAATATCCAGTTGTGGTGATTCGTAAAAATAATAAGAATACATATATTCGAATTAAAAATGGAATGATTGAAGTATCTACTCATTATTTGGCAACAAAAAATCAAATCTATTCAATATTAGAGAAAAATCAATTATCTATTTCTAAAATGATGGCACAGTATCAATCAAAAGTAAAGTCCTCTAATGAATTTCAATACTTAGGAAAAAATTATGATATAATTAAAATGCCAATAAATGAAGTAACCATCATTGGTACAAATTTATATACCACTAGCGATGATCAACTCAAAAAGTGGTATCAAAACCAACTGAATAAAGTTTTTATATCCCGATATGATATTTGTTATCATCAATTTCAAGAACATATTCCATATTATCGTTTAAGAATTCGAAAGATGAAAACAAGATGGGGTGTATGCAATCGAAGTAGTCAAACGATTACATTAAATTCTGAGTTATTACATTATTCAGTTGAAGCTATTGATTATGTTATTATTCATGAATTAGCACATTTGGTCCATTTTAATCATTCCCAACTTTTTTGGGAATTGGTTTCAAAATACTGTCCAAATTATAAACAAATGAAAAAAGAATTAAAAGAGTAGTGAGGTGTTGTATGAAAAAAATTGGATCTATTTTATGTATCATTACAATGTTATCTACTGTCTTTTGTATTCCTGATATAGCAAGTGCTAAAACATTAGGAGATTTAGAAAACGAGTTAAGACAAAAAGAAGCAGAATATGAGCAAAATAAAAATAAAACAGCTCAAACACAAGAAGAAATTACGCAAGCAAATCAAGAAATTGTTAGATTACAAACTAGTATTGATCAAACATATGTGGATATGGCAAATTTACAAACCGAAATTGATTATTTAAATGAAGAAATCAAAAAGAAAGATCAACAAATGAAAGATATTCTCCATTTTGTCCAAATATCTAACGGAGAATCTGCATATTTGGAATATGCTTTTGGTGCCCAGGATTTTACTGATTTTATCTATCGTGTAGCTGTATCAGAACAATTAACACGTTATAATGAACAGTTAATTGATCAATATAATCAAACTATCGAGGAATCTAAAAGAAAACAAGAAGAATTGACAAAAAAGCAACAACAAATGGCTGCTGAAAAAGAGCAATTAGAAGAAAAGAAAAAATTGTTAGGACAACAAGTAATCGATTTAGAGGCTGTTAGTGTAGATATTGCAGATACAATTGAATATCAAAAAGAAGTAATTGCATTGTATAAAAGTAAGGGATGCGCTAGTAATGAAGATATCTCCACCTGTGGAAGAAAAGTGTTACCACAAGGTACGGCATTTTACCGTCCAACAGAAGCTGGATACATTACCAGTGAGTGGGGTCCAAGAGACTTGTTAGGCCGCACTTGGCATGAAGGTATTGATATTGGTGCAGGAGTGGGAACAACTGTATATGCAGTAGGAAATGGAATGGTAGCATCTGTTGTAAGATACAATTGTGGTGGTAATATGGTAATTGTGCATCATAATATTAACAATCGATACTATACATCTGTTTATGCACATTTATCTTCTGTCGCTGTTAGTAGTGGACAAGAAGTAACAAGAAATACAATCGTTGGATATTCTGGTGGAACTGCAGGTGGCTATGACCAATGTACCACTGGACCACATTTACATGTGACGATTGCAACTGGACGTTTCTTAGTAGATTATATGAATTGGACATATGAACTGAATCAAAAATATTCAATCAATCCAAGAAGTGTAATTAATTTTCCATCAGGATTATATAATCGCTGGACGGACCGAATTAGTGCATATTAAAAGAAAGTTTAAAGAAGTGAAGTTGTAAAATAAAAGTAGACACAAAAAAGAAGTGTTTACTTTTATTTTGTGGTAGGAATTTACAAGTATTTTATTTTTGGGTATAATGAATAGTAGAAGGATATGATGATATGACTCAATCAAGAACACAAAATTCAATTCATAATTCAACAGTATCTATCATTACGCAAGTGTTAACAGTATTGATTAATTTTATTGTCAAAACTGTTTTCATCCATACATTAGGATCTGAATATTTGGGTGTGAATGGGCTTTTTTCAAATATTATTACAATGCTTTCGTTAGCGGATTTAGGAATTGGAGTGGCAATTCCATATAGTTTGTATAAACCACTCGCAGAACATGATACCAACAAAGTAAATATTTTAATGAAATTCTATGCAAAAGTATATAATGTAATTGGAATGATTGTGTTATTCATAGGGTTATCTTTGATTCCATTTTTGGGATTTATCATAAAAGATATGCCCGATATTCCTTACTTATCTTTAATTTATGCTCTGTTTGTAATTCACTCTGCATCTAGCTATTTCTTCGTATATAAAAGATTTTTAATAGAATCTGATCAAAAAGGGTATATTACTGCTGAAATAATTTTTACATTCTCTACCATTTTATCCATTATACAAATTATTTTATTGATTACAACAAAAAATTATATTTTATTCTTACTATCAAGTATTATCATCGTAGTTACTCAAAATATTTATATTTCGAATAAAGCAATACAATTATATCCTTTTTTAAAAGAAAAAAATAAAGGAAAAATGGAAAAATCAGATATTCAAGATATTAAAAAAAATATATCTGCATTATTTATTTACCGTGTGGGTAGTGTTATTACAAATGGAACGGATAACATTGTGATATCTAAGTATATTGGTCTTGTTATGGTAGGAATTTATTCTAATTACTTATTAATCATGAATTCATTGGTACTTATTTTAAATCAATTATTTAATGCAATTACATCGAGCATCGGTAATCTAGTAGTTACAACCAGTGAAAAAAGAAGTGCTAATGTATATGAAAAGCTAAATTTAGTAAACTTTTGGTTATATGCATTATGTGGAATTTGTTTATTTGTTCTATTTAATCCATTTATTAAAGTTTGGATTGGAGAAAAGTATTTGCTTTCACTAGAAGTTGTATTCTTATTAGCGTTAAATTTTTATATTACAGGAATGCAATCTGTAACAACTTCTTTTCGCAATGCATATGGATTATTTTGGAAAGCAAAATATCGCCCAATTGTCATGATTATAATAAATTTACTAGTCTCTATTATATTAGTTCATTTTATGGGCATTTCGGGAGTCGTTATTGGTACTATCATAAGCCGTCTTGTAACAGTTGCATGGTTAGACCCTTATATTGTATATCATTATGGATTTCATAAAAGTGCAAAACGATATTTTGTAAAATATATATTATTTCTTGTTATATTTTTATTTACAGCTTTCATTACCAATTTAATAGTTGGTTGGATACCAAATGGAAATTTAATTTGGTTTTTGATCAAGGCAATATTATGTTTCATAATTGTAAATATTATTTTTTATCTTTTGTTTCATTCTACTGAGGATTTTAAATATTTATATGAGAGAATTAGAAATGTAATGATGTCTAAAATCAACAGATTTAGACATGTATAACTGTTAAATTATATATTGGTGATAATATGAAAGTAAAACTATTTGATGAAGGACATGAAAAAGATTTAGAAAATGCCATCAACGATTTTTTGAATGAAGAAGAAGTAGAAGTGATTGATATTAAATATCAAGTGGCTTTAGGAATATTTTCGGAAGAACAAATCTATTGTTTTTCTGCAATGGTAATTTATCAAAAGTAGTGAATATGAGGTGAGTTGTATGAAAAAGAGTAATTTTTTAGAAGGCGCTTTCATTGCTACCATTGGAATTATTATTTGTAAAATTCTGGGTTTACTTTATGTGATTCCTTTTTATTCGATGGTTGGAAGTCAAGGTGGGGCACTATATAGTTATGCATATTCTATTTATGCTATCTTTTTAAGTTTATCAACGAGTGGAATTCCGATTGCAATTTCAAAGTTAGTGAGTGAATATCAAACTTTACAATATCAAAATAGTAAAGAACGCGTTTACAAAATAGGGTTACTTGTGATTTCTTTGTTATCTTTTGTATTGTTCTTATTGATGATGATATCAGCTCCTACACTAGCGCATCTTATTTTAGGAAATTTAAATGGTGGAAATACAGTTCAAAGTGTTACCATGGTCATTCGTATTATTTCTACATCTTTACTTATTGTACCTATATTTAGTGTTACCAAAGGTTATTTACAAGGTCATCAAATGATGGATAGTGTGAGTAAAGCCAATATATTAGAACAACTGATTCGTGTAGCCGTGATTCTATTTGGTAGCTTATTTGCGCTAAAAGTATTCCATGCATCCATCAATACGGCTGTTGGAGTAGCTGTATTTGGTGCAACAGTAGGAGCAATGATCGCTTATCTTTATTTAGGATATAAAATATTTCATCATAAAGAAGAGTTATATAGCAATGCTAAAATCACAAGAAATGAAGCAAAAATTACCAATAAAGTCATTATAAAGAAAATCATTTTTTATGCATTTCCGTTTTTGGCAATTGATTTATGTAAATCAGCATTTTCGTTAGTAGATACGTTTACAGTTGTAAAGACACTTACAAAACTTGGATATGAAGCTACATTAACAGAAAGTGTGATTGGAGTATTAAATACATGGGGTACAAAACTCAATATGATTGTAATTTCAATTGCATTAGGTATTAGTATGAGTTTAGTCCCTAATATTGCAAGTTCTTATATCAAACGTGATATGATCGGAGTAAGTACTAAAATGAAAGAAGCCTTACAATCATTGCTATTCTTTGCTTTGCCAATGGTATTTGGTCTTTCTTTTTTAGCAACTCCTGTTTGGACGATTTTTTATGGAGCTGACTCTATCTGTAGCTCTATATTCTCAGTGTTTATTTTTCAGGCCCTTACTTTTTCATGTATGACCATATTACTTAATATCATTCAAACAATGAATGATACGAAAACTGCATTAGGAAGTTTGTTATTTGGTTTCCTTATGAAAATGGTTTTGAATGTTCCTATCATGTATTTATGTAAAATAGTAGATATTCCTTCATATTATGGACCTAGTATGGCAACTATTTTTGCACAAAGTTTAGTCATTATAATTATAATATATCAGTTAAAAAATAAACATGGTGTATTATTTGAAAATACATTCCACATGATTTTGAAAATTGTTCTTTCCACACTTATCATGTATATGAGTTTAAAGATTGTAGGAAGATTAATACCTATTCATGTAACGAGTCGTGGGATCGCAATATTAACTGTGTTGTTTTATACTATTTTGGGTCTAGTTATATATGGAATTGTGGTAATAAAACAAGGAATACTTAAACAAGTACTTTCTCATATAAAATAAATCACTATAAAGTGATTTTTTAATCTTGCCAAAAATGGAAAAAGGTGATATGATAAATCCACTATTTTGAATATTTAGAAAAATTTTTTATATTTTAAGGAGTTGAAAAAGATGCAACAGAGATTTTTTGAAGGACAGGAATTGCCAGAACCTATGAGCGAGCAACAAACACGTGATTGTTTTATAAAAATGGCAGCTGGAGATTTAACTGCACGTAGTGAGATTATTATGCACAATGTGCGATTAGTGAGATATGTTGTGTATTCTAAATGGAATTTTTGTTATAATGATAAAGAAGATTTAATAGAGATAGGTATTCTTGGTTTAATTAAAGCTGTAGATTCTTTTAAATTGGATTACAATAATAAGTTTAATACTTATGCAACACGTTGTATAGAAAATGAAATTTTAATGTTTTTAAAAATGGAACGAAATTGGGAAAAAGTTGAATATTTAGATAAACCATTGGTATATGATGATAATGGACGTGAGCTTAGTCTAAAAGATATACTACCTGATCAAGATTGTAACCTAGAAGAAGACTATGTAGAACAAAGAACTGTTCAAATTATTCTAAATATAATAGATCAATTACAACCAAGAGATCGATACATAGTAGAATCCTATTTTGGTTTCATTGATGATGAACCATTAACACAAAGAAAAATTGCAAAAATATTAGGAATTAGTCATTCTCGTGTTAGTAGTTTATTAATAAGAACGCTTAAAAATATTAGATGGCAACTTCAAGAACAAGGAATCATGGAATCTACTTATCATGATCCAAAAAAAAGTAAACATTAAACTTATGTAATTTCAATCAATCTAACGATTGATTTTTTTTGACATATTTATTTTTATTAATATAAGAGAAAAAATGAAAAAAGAAGTAAATTGTTGATTAAAATATAGGTGATTGTATCATTATATACATAGAATAAATAGAGGAGATGAAATCGGATGTATGGAAATTTTACAGAAGAAGCAAGAAAAATTTTAGCATTAGCAAAAAAAGAAATGTATGATTTAAAACATCCATATGTAGGAAGTGAACATTTATTATTAGCGATCTTAAAAAAAGAGAATAGTGTTTCTCATAAACTTAAGGAATATGGACTGGAATATCATCAATTTAAAGAGGAAATTATATCTATTATTGGTGTAGGAAGTCAAGCAAATGAGTACTATTTGCGTACTCCTCTTTTGAAACGTATTATTGAAAATGCCATTATAGATAGTAAAGAAAACAATAATGGAGAAGTTACTTTGGAACATTTATTTTCAAGTATGTTAGAAGAAGGAGAGGGCGTTGCAATTCGCATTTTGATGGGGATGAATATTGATATAGATCAATTATATTCTGAATTCGCGTATCATTTAACAACTCCTAAAAAACATAAAAAGAATAAAAAACTATTATTAGAGGAATTAGGAATTGATTTAACTTTGAAGGCACAGAATGGCGAGTTAGATCCTGTAATTGGTAGAGATGAAGAAATTAAACGAGTGTTGGAAGTATTGTCTAGGAGAACTAAAAATAATCCATTATTGATTGGGGAAGCAGGGGTTGGGAAGACTGCTATCGTAGAAGAACTTTCACGTTTAATTGTAAATGGAGAGGTACCAATGCCATTAAGAAATAAACGTATTATTAGTTTAGATATGGCATCTGCTGTAGCAGGAACTAAATATCGTGGTGAATTTGAAGAACGTATGCGTAAAATATTAAAAGAAGTAGAAGAAAACGATGATATTATCTTATTTATTGACGAAATACATACATTGGTTGGAGCCGGTGGTGCAGAAGGAGCAATTGATGCCTCTAATATTTTTAAACCAGCATTAGCTCGTAATAAATTACGTTGTATTGGTGCAACTACAACAGCAGAATATAAAAAATACATTGAAAAAGATGGAGCTTTAGAAAGACGTTTTCAAAAGATTGTGGTAGATATTCCATCTAGAGAAATTGTCAAAGATATTTTAATGAAGTTAAAAACCATTTATGAAAAGTACCACTTTGTTGAATTAAATGAAGATATGATTGATTTAATTATCGATTTATCTAATAAATATATTTATGATCGTAATGAACCAGATCGTTCGATTGATATATTAGATGAAGTGTGTGCTAAAGTTAGTTTAAAAGAAAATAAAGATATTAAAAAATATAATCAATTAAAGAAGAAAGTAGAAGAATTAATTATTCAAAAGAATAGCGCAGTGATTCGTCATGATTTTGAAAAAGCTTCTGCATTAAAAGAAGATGAAAATCAATATTTAGATGAAATGAATCGATTGGAATTAAAGTTATATCAAAAAAATAGAAAATTAGTGACAAAAGAAGATATTGCTGAAGTCATTCATTTAAAGACTAAAATACCTGTGTATGAATTATTGTCAGATAACAAAAAAATGATTGTAGCACTTGAAAAAAAATTGAAATCCAATATTATCGGCCAAGATCATGCTATAGAAGAGTTATCTCATATTACTAAAAAAATTAAATTGGGATTCTATGAACATGAGTGCTATTCTATGTTGTTTATGGGACCATCTGGAGTAGGGAAAACGAAACTTTCTACTTTATTTGGAGAGTGCTTGGTTGGAAAAGAAAATGTGATTCGTTTGGATATGAGTGAATATGCCGAGGCACATTCGATTAGTAAAATTATTGGAGCACCTCCAGGATATGTAGGATATGATGACAATCATAATATTTTGGAAGAAGTTCGTAACAAACCATATTCTGTTTTAATTTTAGATGAAATAGAAAAAGCACATCCAAATATTATTCATTTATTTTTTCAAATTTTAGAAAATGGAAAAGTCAAAGATGCTAGTGGAAAAGAGATTCGTTTTGATCATGTTATTATTTTAATGACTTCAAATATTGGTTTCTCAGATATTCATGTTGGATTTCATGAAGCAACACAAGATACTTATATGAGTAAATTAAAAGAAAATTTTAGTGTTGCATTTGTAAATCGTATTGATAATGTAATTGTATTCCATTCATTAACGAAAGAAAATATTATGGAAGTGATTCATTCAAAAATAAAATCCTTAAAAGAAAAATATGCAAGAAAAAATATTACCATTCAAATGAAACCTTGCATAATGGAAGAAATTTGTACATTATCAAATTATAATGAATTTGGTGCTCGTAAAATTGACAAAATAATCAAAGATAAAATAGAAAATCAAATTATCGATCAAATTATTGCAGGAAATCATAACATCGAAATTCATACATTACTAAAAGAAAAGGTAAGATAAAGAAGAATACAAAGTATTCTTTTTTCTGTTATTTCCATACTAGTAATGGTGAATTGCTATGTTAGAATCTATTCAAATCAAACAAGAAAATGGGGAAGAAGTATTATATTGTTATATTTCTTATCATTATGAATTTAGTAAAGAATTTTTTGAAAATATAAAAACTGGAAAATGGAAAGATCAAATTGTAGATTGGTTATTTAAAAATAAAATTAATTTTCATGGGAAAAAAGTAGTTATTCTTGCCAGTGGAATTGTAATTGCATCTTTATTATTAGGTGATTATCAAAGTACAAATAAAATGGATGCCAATATCTATACATCGCCTGCAATGACTCATGTTGTTACAGATACTGAATGGCCTAATGATATCGAAGTAAAACCGGTATCACCAAGCGAACCATTAAAAATTCCAGAAGAAACTCCACAAGAAGAATTATCTAGTAGCAAACCCGAAATACCATCTTTTACACCTATGCCAGAAGAAATGCCAGAATCATCATATAAAGTACCAGATACTTCATCTATCGAAGAGCCAGTGATCATAAATCCAATTACGATTTATCGTAGTGGAATTCCTGTAACGCTTTCTCTTGAAGATTATGTAGTAGGGGTAGTTGCAGCAGAAATGCCTGCTTCCTTTTCTAGCGCGGCTTTACAAGCACAAGCTGTATTAGCACGTACATATGCTCTTAAGTATGTGGAAGAAGGTAAACAATTAACTGACACTGTAGATACTCAAGTTTATTATGATGAAGACCAATTACGTAATATGTGGGGAACTTCTTTTGAAGTGTATTATCAAAAGGTGAAAGATGCAGTACAAAGTACAGAAGGAGAGGTACTACGTTATAATGGAAATTATATTGATGCAGTTTATCATTCTACAAGTAATGGTAAAACAGAAGCTGCCCGTAATGTATGGGGTTATGAAGTACCTTATTTACAAAGTGTAGATTCCAATTATGATATCAATACGACATTTTATTTAAAAACAGAATATAAAGACATGAATCAGATTTTACAATTATTCGGTATTACAGATTTACAAGAAGGAGATATTGAAATATTAAGTCGTAATGAAAGTGGTAGAGTTTCAGAAGTACGTATTCAAAATCAAATTTATCAAGGTGTAGATTTAAGACATTTGTTGAATCTGAGTTCTGCAGATTTTGATTTATCCATCGCTGATGGGAATTTAGTGATTACAACGCGTGGATGGGGTCATGGTGTTGGAATGAGCCAATATGGAGCAAACGGTATGGCCAACGCTGGATACAGTTATGATCAAATATTATCCCATTATTATCCTGGAACAAATTTAACACATTGACAAATACATCATTTCCGAATATAATGTTATAAAAGCTTTGAACAAGAGGAGTATAATAGAATTCCATATAGAGAGTCTGTGGATGGTGAAAACAGATTGGATCACTATTAGAAGGTAGCTTGGGAGCTAAATATTTGAAATCTAGTAAAATATTTCGTTCATCTGCGTTAAAGATTTAAGATAACTTAAGTTATGAATTAAGGTGGTACCACGTCATCACGTCCTTATCTAGGATGTGATGATTTTTTTAAGGAGAGGATTTTATGATAGATGTTTCTAACTGTCGTAAAAAATTTATAGAATATGTTAAAACATTTGATATGAAAGAACCTGCTATTATGGGAAAATTTCATCATTCTTTTCGAGTTATGAATTATGCATATGAAATTGCAAAATCGCTCCATTTGAATGAAGAAGATCAAAAATTAGCTAGTATAATAGGTCTTTATCATGATATTGGAAGATTTACGCAGTGGACAGAATATGGAACTTATGAAGATCAAAAGTCTATTGATCATGCAGATTTAGGGGTAAAATTAATTCAAGATCAATTTATAACTATTCTTTCTGATAATATAGAAATACAAAATATCATTTGTAAATCCATTCAAAATCACAGTAAATTATATATGGAAGAACATATGAATGAAAAAGAAATCCTATTTTCTAAAATCATTCGTGATGCTGATAAACTAGACATTATGATAGAGCAAAATAATAAAATTTTGACAAAAAATCCAACTTTGAATACGCATTTTATATCTTCGATCTTAAAACATCAATTATGTCAAAATCAATATATGCGCAATTGTGATGAAGATTCAATTTTACGACAGTTAGCATTTCTTTTTGATCTAAATTTTTTGTATACTTATCGATGGTTACAAAATAAAAAAATTATCGAAAAGAAATTAAAATTGTTAGAAACTAATTTTCCACAAGAAAAACAAATTTCAATGATCAAGGAAACACTTTTAAATTATCTTCAGGAAAAATGTAAAGCAGTTGAACAATAGGAGGTTTTATGGATACAGTTATATTAAAAGGAAAACAATATCGTAATTTAAAAGAAGATACTATTATAAAGAAGAAAATGATTTTTTATGATCAAAATAATCATATCTTGTTATATCAATGGGATGACGAAATATATGTTCCAACAGTTACTACTCAATCAAGTGATGAATTTATCACACAATTACATGAAATGACGAATATTGTATTTGACCCAAATAAAATAGAAGAATTAATTCGTACAATTAACTATGGATTTATATTTGAAACACATAACAATACGATGCGAAAAAAATATTTAGAATATGTAAAAGAATTTTATACATGTATGATTTCTTTTGATCAAACATTTTTTGAAATGCAAAGACATATGTATCAATGGCAAGCTTCTATTATGTCTATCCAAGAAGCAATCGATTGTTTGATGAGTAAACGAATTTGTAAAGAAAATACATTATGTGGATTACAGGCATTTCAACAAAAAGTAAAGGAGAAAACAATATGCTAGAAACAAAGTATAATCATTTAGAAGTTGAGAAAAATAAATATGAAATGTGGAAACAGAAAGGTTATTTTAATAGTGGAGATTTATCTAAAAAACCATACTGTATTGTGATCCCACCTCCTAATGTTACTGGAAAACTTCATTTAGGACATGCATGGGATACTACACTACAAGATATATTAATTCGTTATAAACGTATGGATGGTTATGATGCTTTATGGCTTCCTGGAATGGACCATGCAGGAATTGCAACGCAAGCAAAAGTAGATAAAAAATTAAAAGAACAAGGAATCCAACCTCGCGAAATGGAAAGAGAAGATTGGCTTAAAGTGGCTTGGGATTGGAAAGAAGAATATGCTTTAAATATTCATAAGCAATGGGAAAAATTAGGTTTATCTTTGGATTATTCTAAGGAACGTTTTACTTTAGATGATGGATTAAGTAAGGCAGTACGTAAAGTATTTGTAGATTTATATAACGAAGGATTGATTTATCGAGGGGAGAGAATCATTAACTGGGATCCTGAAGCTATGACAGCTTTATCTACAGAAGAAGTTATCTATAAAGAAGTAGAAGGGGCATTTTACCATATTAAGTATTTTATTGAGGATAGTGATACTTATTTAGAAGTTGCTACTACAAGACCAGAAACACTATTTGGAGATACTGCCGTAGCAGTAAATCCGAGTGATTCAAGGTATCAACAATTTATTGGCAAAAATGTTATTTTACCAATTGTAAATAAGAAAATTCCCGTTATAGCAGATGAACATGCTGATCCAGAGTTTGGAACTGGTGTTGTTAAAATTACACCTGCTCATGATCCAAATGACTTTGAAGTTGGAAATCGTCATCAACTAGAACGAATTATTGTTATGAACTTAGATGGTACCATGAATGAAAATGCTTTAGGTTATCAGGGATTAGATCGTTTTGAATGTCGTAAAAAAGTTGTAGAAGATTTAGAAAAACAAGGACTTTTAATTCAAATAGAACCAATGGTACATAGTGTGGGTCATAGTGAAAGAACAGATGTTATGATAGAGCCTTATTTATCAAAACAATGGTTTGTTAAGATGAGACCTTTGGCAGATCGTGTACTAGAAAATCAAAAAAATGATACTACAAAAGTGCATTTTGTTCCAGAACGTTTTGAAAAAGTGATGAATCATTGGATGGAAATTACATACGATTGGTGTATTTCAAGACAGTTATGGTGGGGACATAGAATCCCTGCTTGGTATAAAGGTGATCAAGTATATGTTGGTTTAGAAGCACCAAAAGAAGAAGGCTGGGTACAAGATCCAGATGTACTAGATACATGGTTTTCAAGTGCTTTATGGCCATTTAGTACATTAGGTTTTCCAGATGAAACAGAAGATTTGAAACGTTATTATCCAAATCAATGTTTAGTGACTGGATATGATATTATTCCATTTTGGGTTAACCGTATGACATTTCAAGGACTACATTTTACTGGACAACGTCCTTTTAAGGATTGTTTCATTCATGGACTCATTCGTGATAAACAAGGAAGAAAAATGTCTAAATCCTTAGGAAATGGAGTAGATCCAATGGATGTGATTGATACGTATGGATGTGATGCTCTTCGTTTCTTTTTAGCAACTTCTTCGGCACCTGGTATGGATTTACGTTATGATGAAGAAAAAGTGAAATCTACATGGAATTTTATCAATAAATTATGGAATGCCAGCCGTTTTGTTTTAATGAATTTAGAAGATTTTAAAATAGAAGATGCTACTTATGAAAATTTAACACTTTCTGAAAAATGGATTATGACGAAAAAGAACCAATTAATTAAGACAGTTAGAAAGCATATGGATCAATATGAATTTAATGTGGTAGGAACTGAAATTTATAATTTTGTATGGAATGATTTTTGTGATTGGTATATCGAACTTGCGAAAGCACATATGAATACAACTACCAAAACAGTATTGAGAGATACTTTGGAAACTATCTTAAAATTATTACACCCTTTTATGCCTTATGTAACAGAAGAAATTTATCAAATGTTACCGGGCCATGAAGAATCTATTATGATTAGTGCATATCCAGTTGAGCATAAAGAAGAAATTTATGAAAATGATATGAAAACTTTAGAAAATATGATTGCATTTGTCACGAAGGTAAGAACTTATAAATTAGAAAATCAAGTACCAAAAGATGCGAAAGTATATTTTGATGGAGATTCTTTAATCTTAGATATGCTTAAAATTCATGAGGATCAATTAATTAAAAAAGATGAACTAGTTAATAATTATGGTAGTGTTAAAAATGATAATTATGAAATATATTTTGTATTTGATCAAAATCAAAATATAGAAAAAGAACTAGAGTTATTACAAAAAGAAAAAGAAAAATTAGAGGCAAATATTAAAAGAAGAACTTCACTTTTAGAAAATAAAAATTATGTAAGTAAGGCACCACAAAATTTAGTAGATAATGAGCGTAATACATTAGAAAAAGAAAAACAAGAATTAGAAATTGTTCTTCAGAAATATAATGAATTAAAAAAATAAAGAGAATTTGTGTATATTCTCTTTTTTTCTTGGAAATACTATTGAATAGGTTAGGAGGAAAGTTTATGAAAAAGAAAGGCTTCACATTAATTGAATTATTAGCAGTTATTGTTATTCTAGCAATCATTGCATTAATCGCAACTCCAATGATTATGGGAGTAATCGATGATGCAAGAAAAGGAGCAGCCGAAGCAAGTGCGAATGGTTACATTGAAGCAGTAGAAAATTCACCAATCATTACTTTATTACAAAATGGTACTGATGAAGGTGTTGCAGCAAATGTTTATGATGTAACAGATAATACTTTAAAAAATATACAAGTAAAAGGTGAAAAGCCAGAGTCTGGATGGGTAGCAATCAATGATGAAGGTATTGTTGTAGCTGCTTCATTAAAATTTAGTAGTTATGCAAAACATGTTGGATATACAGATACTGATCATGCAAAAGCAATCCTAGATAATGCAATTGCTAAACCAGTAAAAGCAGAAGAAGAAATGTCTGAATTTTTGAAGACAGCCAAAGCAACTGTACATAATGCATTAAATCCATAGGTAATTAGTGATATGAAAATATCACTTTTTTGTATATAGAAGCGTCAAGTATAGCCTATAATATTGACAAAAGGTCGGGGGGGGG
>CANQAF010000006.1 GCA_947588975.1 uncultured Bacilli bacterium | reverse complement strand
TGGAGCAGATGAGGAGAATCGGACTCCCGCACCGACCTTGGCAAGGTCGTATTCTACCATTAAATCACATCTGCAAAGAAAAACTGTAAAACAGTTTATTTTTTTTTATGGAGGATCCGACCGGATTTGAACCAGCGATCAGGGAGTTGCAGTCCCATGCCTTACCACTTGGCTACGGATCCATTTTGTGAACAAATCCATTATAACAAATAAATATTATATTGACAATATATTTTATTCGTTATTTTTCATTTTGTGAATATCCATATTGTCAAATAATATAAAATTATATCATGAATGTTGTCTAAATTAAAAAAACTAGATATAATAATAAATAGTGGAGAGAGGAGTTATACTCTATGTTACAGTATTTTAAAAGAGACCCTAAAAAATGTATAATATTAACTATTTTATTTTTATTGATGTCAATCGCATCTATTTATTTATTATATGCAATGTCATTATTAGTAGGCATTGAAAATAGAGTTCGTTTTTTACTGGCAATTATTATTGTCTTATTTGGAATTGGTTTTTCATTAGGATACATTAGATCTATCAAACGTACTAAAGGAAAATACTTGTTTTATATTCCAATTACCGTTTTATATTCTACTTTACTATTAGTAGTTGGATATTACATTATTAAAACGTATCATATAGTAGATCGTATGTCTACAAATCAAGATTACTATTATAGTAGTTTTGTTGTTCTTGACAATAATAAAGCAGATAAAATTGAACAATTTGGTAATGGAGATATTGGTATTTTAGGAGATTCAACTAGTATTGAAGGAAATCAATTACCAAAAGAAGTAATTGAATCTAAAAAATTAAAGAATAAAATTCAAGAATATGAAAATTATCCAACATTGATTCAAGCTTTATATGACGGTGAAGTTGAAGGTGCATTTTTACCGAGTGGTTATGTTACCTTATTTCAAGGTCTAGAAGGATATGAATTTGGTAATATAGCAGATGAGACCAAAGTAATATATAAACATTCTAAAGAAATTAAAAATACATCTACAAATCAAAATGCTTCTTTAAAAGAGCCATTTACGATTTTACTAACAGGTGTAGATTCTGAAAAAGAAGATATTTCCGATAGTACTTTTAATGGAGATTCTTTGATGTTAATTACATTTAACCCAATCACTTTAAATACAACAATATTAAGTATTCCAAGAGATAGTTTTGTACCAATTGCGTGTGTATCGGGAAATCCTAGAAGTAAAATTACACATGCTGCATCTTATGGACAACAATGTATGATTGATACGATTCAAAACTATACAGGTATTACAATTGACTATTATGTCAAAATGAATTTTAAAGGTGTTGTAAAATTAGTGGACACATTAGGTGGAGTAGAGGTAGATGTACCATTTGCTTTCTGTGAACAAAACAGTAATAGACAGTGGGGCGAAAATACAGTTTATGTAGAAAAAGGATTGCAAACTTTAAATGGTGAACAAGCTTTAGCATTTGCTCGTCATAGAGAAGATTACTGGTCTAGACAGTTTTGCCCATCTCGTTATATTGGCCAGGGTGTGGTTAATGATTTTGTCCGTGGACAACATCAACAACTTGTTGTCCGTGCTCTATTAAATAAGATGAAGACGGTAAGAAGTTTAGATACTGTAACACAATTATTAGATACTGTATCCAATAATATGAAGACAAATATGAATAATAGTCAAATTTTATCTTTGTATAATATTGGCAAAGATATCATTGCGAAAGCATCTGGAGAAAATGTGGAGGATTTGTTAGGAATTCATAAATTATATTTAAGTGGGGTAGATGCTTATATGTATGATCCACTCATTAGTAGTACTGTATATGAATATTTAGTTTATGAAGACAGTTTAGCAGAAGTGGTAGAAGCAATGAAGCAAAACTTAGGATTATCTGAAGTACAAATCATTAAAGAATTTACATTTGATGTAAATGAGCCATATACAGAGATCATACCAGGTCAAAGTGGAAATTATTCAAAATTACCGCATGGAAATATTCCAGATTTTACAGGAGATACAGAATTACAAGCACGTAGTTATGCTAATCGCTATGGAATTTCGCTTTCATTTCAATATACCACTACGGGTAATGGAACAGTAGGTACTGTAATTTCTCAAAATGTAAAAGCAGGTACGAGTATTGATCGTGCAGGTACAGTTGTATTAACTATATTAAAAGAAAAAGAACAACCAAAAGAAGAGTCTACTAAACCAAAGGAAGATGAAAAAGAAACAACAAAGCCATCTGAGGATGATAATCAAGAATCCACTAAACCAAAAGATGATGACAATGAAACAACAAAACCATCTGATGAAAAAGAAACAGAAGAAGAAAATATAACAGAAAAAGTACCAGGGTTAGAACTTTCAGAAGAAAGTGAGTAATCATGGATTACTTTTTTTCTTTTTTATGATAAAATTAGAATTACTTGGAGTGATAATATGGGACTATTATTTACATTGGGTACTGGATTATTTATGCTAGTAGGAATGTTTATTATTTTAATTTCAAACAATAATTGTAAAATTGTCAATTTTTCAATTAGTATGGCTTTTAGTGTGATTATACTTTTGATCTTAGGAGAATTACTTCCTGAATCATATGAAAAATTGAGTGTAGTTTTTTCATTTTCAAAGAATGTCATTCTACTAATTGGGTTTGTCATTCTTGGAATTATATTACTAAAAACATTAGATTTGTTTATCCCAGATCATGATGTAGATAAACAAGAAACAACAATTTCTGAAAATTTATTACATATTGGAATTGTAGCAAGCGTTGCTTTAATTTTGCATAATATTATTGAAGGTATGGCTATTTATAGCACAGTTACTACAGATGTTTCGATGGGACTTTTAATTACCATAGGGGTTGGACTTCATAATATTCCAATGGGAATGGTCGTTACTTCTACTTTATATCAATCTGGTGTTAGTAAAAAGAAAACATTTATATTTTTACTTATAATAGCGTTATCAACTTTTATAGGTGGAATGATTATGTTCTTTTTAAGCAGTATGATATCTGATTTTGTATTAGGTATGCTACTAGCAATTACTTTAGGAATGCTAATTTATATCGTATTATTTGAATTGCTTGAACAAATTCTTCATAGCCATCAAAGAAAAATAAATATAGCAGGAATTCTAGTTGGAATCATTATCTTTCTATTGACATTTTTCTTTGAGTAGAACTTGCATTTCGTTGACATTAAATTGACTTTATTATAAAATGAACATAAGGTGAGAATATGAAAAAAGGGTTTACTTTGTTAGAATTATTAGGCGTAATTGCATTACTAGGACTGTTAATGATCATATCTTATCCAATCATTGTAGGACAAATCGAAAAAAAACAAAAGGAAGTAGATTCTGCTAGACTAGAATTAATTTATAGTGGAGTAGAATCCTACATAAAAGAACATCCAGAAGAATATCCATATCGAGTTGGGAATTCCTATTGCATTCCATTAGATACCGTAGTTAATGCTAATAAAATTGCTATTGATGTTTCAGATGTTACACAGCAAGGAGTTCAAGTAAATATGGGTAGTAATTATAACTTTGTATATCGTTTAGTAGAAAAATGTAGCGAAAATACTTCACACTGATTCAAATATATGCTATAATGAAAATACCAGATAGTGGACGATAGAAAAACCTACTAATTTATGACATTGGGAATCTAATTTAAAGTTGGTGTTGAATACTTATGCAAATAAGAATCCTAAAAACTTTAATGTGATGCCCACCTGGAAGATCAGGTTTTGTCATTATGCCACTTTCTGGCTTTTTTTTTTTGTTTTTCTATGATATAATTTTTCTAGAATATTGTAGGAGGTAGTCCGTATGGCAAAAAAGAAAAGTAAAAAAGAAACAAAGAAAAAAGGAACTGGATACCAAACTGAATTAATTGGTTTGTTACTAGTTTTAATTGCGATCATTGGATTTCTTCCTAAAACAGGGATTATTGGAAATTTCATCAGTAGTTTTGCTGTATTTTTAGTAGGAACATGGTATAATCCACTATTAATTGCAGTTATGATTATTGGATGTTATATGATTGTAAAAAGAGAAAAACCAGATTTTTTTACATCGAAATTAGTGGGACTTTATGTATTTTTTTCAGCAATTTTAATTTTTTCTCATATTAAATATATTCAAAGTGGAGAATTAAAAGGATTTGATATTATTATTGAAACAGTCAATAATTTTATGGCAAGCCCTAATAATAGACTGAATTTAGGTGGTGGAGTTTTAGGTGCAATTTTTTCTGCTATATGTATGTGGGGATTTGCAATTAATGGAACTAAAATTGTAGCATGGGCACTTTTAATTTGTGGTTTTATTATGTTCACTGGATTTTCGTTCTACGATATCATCAGATGGATTTTAAATAAGATGAAAAAAGGCATTCATCATGAAAAGGTTTCAAAGAAAGATAAGCATATTAAGGAAATTGAAGAACAATATGAAAATGACAATAAGATTGTCGTATCTTCTGTAGATGAATTAATTCATATTAATGAAGAAAAAGATGCGAAAGAAGAAAAAGGAAAAACATCAGAAGAAACTGTTGAAGACATAGAAGAAAAAACCTCTAATCATTATATATATCCACCAATGAGTTTACTTTCAAAACCACCAAAAGGACAAAATGGCGAAGGAAAGGATGTCATCAATCATAATGTAGAGGTATTACATCAGGTATTACTTGATTTTGGTATTGAAGCAAAGGTTGTTGCCATTAATCCAGGTCCGGCGGTTACTCAATATGAAATGGAAGTTCGTTCGGGAACAAAATTAAGTAAAATTGTAAGCTTACATAGTGAAATTGCTTTAGCATTAGCTGCAAAAGATGTGCGTATTCAAGCCCCAATTCCAGGAAAATCTACCATTGGAGTTGAAATTCCAAATAAAGTAACAACTATGGTTACAGTTCGTGAAATTTTAGAAAGTGTACCATCACAATACAAAGATTCTAAATTGTTAGTAGCACTTGGACGCGATATTATGGGTAGACCACAGTATTGTGAAATTAATAAAACACCACACTTATTGGTGGCAGGTAGTACAGGTAGTGGTAAATCTGTTTGTATTAATAGCATGTTAATTTCTATTTTAATGCGCGCTAAACCAGAAGAAGTAAAATTGGTTTTGGTAGATCCTAAAAAAGTAGAACTTTCTATGTACAATGGAGTTCCACACTTATTGGCTCCAGTTGTGACGGACCCTAAAAAAGCAAATATTGCCTTGAAAAAGATAGTTGCAGAAATGGATAATCGATATGAATTATTTAGTCGTAGTGGAACAAAGAATATTGCCGGATATAATGCTTATATTGATCAAAAAAATTCCTCACTACCTGAAGAAGAAAAAATGAAACATATGCCATTTATTGTTGTAGTAATCGACGAACTTGCTGATTTGATGTTGGTTGCTGCTAAAGAAGTAGAAGATTCTATTATGCGTATTACACAAATGGCTCGTGCTGCAGGAATTCATTTAATTGTTGCAACACAAAGACCTAGTACAGACGTTATTACAGGTGTTGTAAAGGCAAATATTCCATCTCGTATTGCTTTTGCCGTTTCTAGTGGAATTGATTCTAGAACAATTTTAGACGAGGTAGGTGCTGAAAAACTACTTGGAAAGGGAGATATGTTGTTCTCTCCACAAGGGGAAAATGTACCAATCCGTATTCAAGGAACATATCTTTCAGATGAAGAAATTAAAGCAGTAGCAGATTACACAATTAAACAACAAATTGCAAAATATGATGAAACATTATTAATGGATGAAGAAGAAATGCATTCTACTACAATGCAAGAAGAAAGTGGTCATGGCGATTATGAAGAACCACTATATAATGAAATTGTAGAATTTGTAGTGACACAAGGAAAAGCCAGTGCATCATTATTACAAAGAAGATTCCGTCTAGGGTACAATCGTGCTGCAAGATGCATTGATTTATTAGAAGAACGTGGAATTATTGGACCTAGTAATGGTTCTAAACCAAGAGAGGTTCTAGTAAAATTAGAGCAAAATCAAGAGGAAGAAGACTAAAATCTTCTTTTTTTTACAAAAAATGAAAAAAAAGTATGTTTTTTTAAAAAATTGTGTTATACTAAATATGATATTATGGTAGCAAACCATATTAGAAAAGAATAAAGGAATAAAAAGGGAGATGTTTTTATGAACGAAAATGCAAAAGAAATGGCTCAAAATGCAAATCAAGTTCCTGTAACCGATGCAGATGATTTTTTCTACGAAAATGATGATATTGTAGATATGGATGATTCTATAATTCAAGATATTCAAATTCCAACAGATATCAAAATTCCAGAAGAAATTCAAAATGAGATGCCAGTTACGGAAGAACCTATTGAACAAGAAGTAAAAGAGCAAGAAGCAACACCAGTAGAGGAAACTCCAAATATGACATTATCAGAACAAGATATTGATAAAATGATTGAGGAAGATGAAAACAATAGTGATCAAAAAAATTTAGATGATAGTTATGTATTATCTAATTTTGATGTATTATTTGATAGTTTGTATAATGATGTCGCTGGAGCCAACAATTTTATTTCTAATTTAATCGAACAAAAGAAAAATGTAAATGTAAATGAAGCAGAATTAAATGATTTAAAAGAAAAATTAGAAAAAGATAGACAAGAATTTGAAAAATATGTAGAAGCACAAAAAAATAGTATGGAATTAGAAAAACAAGAAGTTAATGAATATGTTAAAAATCAAAAGATTCGTATTCAAAATGAAGAAGAAAAATTCAATGCAGATTGTGATGCTACTAGAGCAGAAATTGCTTTGTCAGAACAAACATTGAAAATAGCAAATGAAAAATTAGAAACTGAAAAAGAACAATTTGAACAATATAAACAATTAGAAGAAGAAAAATTAAATACAGATAGAGCCAAATTAGAAACAGAAAGAGAGCAATTCTTAAAAGAAAAGAATATTGCAGAAGAAAAGATTAAAAATGGTCAAAAAGAATTACAAACACAAAAAGAACAATTTGCAAAATCAAAAGAATTAGAAGAAAAGAAATTAGAACTTGAAAGTAAAAATTTATCGCAAAGTTGTGCAAGATTCAAAGAATTAGTAGCACAATTCAATTCTGGTTTCCAACAATTACCTGGAAATAAAGACTAGAGGTAGTTTCCTTGGAAGAAACTATATTAAATGATATGGTAGAAGAACCAGAAGCAAGTGGCGATACAAACAAGCAAGATACAAGTTTTGATTTGTTAACGACCGATAGTTATGAAATTTCTAAAAAAAGAGAAAAAGAAAAAACTGTAGACGATACATCCGAAGAGCTTCCTCAAACTTTTTATGACGAAACAGTAAAAAGTGATTTAAAAAATATATTTGAAATTGCTAATCATAATGTACAAGAAGCAACCAATATATTTAATAAAAATTTAGAAATGAAAAAGAAACTAGAGGAAGAACGAAAAGAACTCAGTAACATTCGTGAAGAGCATGCAAAAAAATGTAGAGAAGAAATGCAAAAAGTAAAAGACTATAAAGCTGAAGTATATGAAAAATTAAAAGCTAAAAAAGCAGAAGTAGAAAGTCAAATTCAATCATTAAAGGACATGCAAGCAAATTTTAATTTAGAAAAGAATAAATTTGAGTTCTATAAAAAGAATGAAATGGATAAAATTAAAAAACAAGAGGATGCTCGTCAAAGTGAACTAGATGCAAGAGAGTCTGCTTTAGAAGAACGTGAACAAACATTGTTCCGTCATGAAAGTGAATTAGAAGAACAAAAAACACTCCTTGAACAAGATCGTTCAAAATATGAATCAGATATGAATGAACTAAGTAATAATTTAATAAAATTTAATGAACTAGTTGGAGAGTTTACTTCAAATGTAGAAAAGATTAGTGAATAATCAAGGCAACTTGATTATTTTTTATAAGGAGATTATATGATGATAAAAAATACAAATTTACAACTTTCAAATCAGTATCAAAAAAAGATTGCTGTATTTTCAGATATTCATTATACTAAAAATTATTCTAACAAAAGATTGGAGTCTATTTACCAAAATGTAAAAGTGAATCATCCTGATTATATTTGTATTGTAGGAGATCTGTTTGATCAAGGAAATATATTAGAAGATCAAGTAAGTAAATATCGTTTTATAAACTGGTTAAAAAAATTATCTAATTTAGCACCTGTTATTATTGCAATTGGTAATCATGATTGTATGATTTATTCTGTTAAAAGAGAATATAGATATCCATATGAATTATTAGAAGAAATATCATTATTACCCAATATCCATGTATTAAATAATACAGTGTTTCAAGATCAACAAATATGTTTTATAGGATATACACTTCCTTATGAATATTATTATAATGATCATGAAGATTCAAACAAATATGCTTCTGATTTTTACGAGACAATTTCTCCACTACTTTCAAAGAATACATACAATATTGTACTTTGTCATACACCAATATTTATGACAGATTCATCCGTAACCAATATGGATTGCTTTCGTTCAATTAATTTAATATTATCTGGACATATGCATAATGGCATAGTTCCCATTACAATTCCTGGAACTTACGGAATTATATCGCCATATAAAAAATTTTTCCCTAAATATGCAAGAGGGAACTTTCAAATCAATCAAGTTCAATATTATATTAGTGGCGGAATTATTGCGTTTTCGAATTTATCTCCAACAATATTACATCCATTGAATGTTTTTTTCCCAATACATATTGAATATCTTTCGATATAAAATTGTAAGAATGATTAAGGAAAGAGGAAATCTTCCTTTTTTATTTTCATAATATGAAAAGAATGATGAAATAAAAATTTGCAAAAAATAAGATGATTTGATATACTAAGCTACATGCAAAAAAGGGAGTAGTACATATGTCAAATAATAATACAAATGAACCAATGAGGAAAACAAGTAAAATATGGAAACATATAAAATTTGGTATTGGGTGTTTCATCATATATAGTTTGTTAAAACCTCAAGAGGATGTGCTCCATACACAAGATATGAAATATTTAGAAGTAAATCATGGTGATACTTATTTTGATGACTTCGAAAATCCTGAATTTCTCGTTGATAAATTCTATGAAGCTATAGACAATAATTCAAATTTGACAGAAGATGAATTAAAAATTTTATATCAATTTCGAAAGTATTTTCAAGATAATATTTATTTAAATGTGAATGATTTATGTCAGCATTTACAAACTTTAGAAATTAATGAACTAGATATTGAAAATCAAACCAGTCAAAGTGTTATTATGGCTAGTTATGATATTGATGCTAATGTATGTACAATATATCATGATGGAATAGCGGTTAAAAATATAATTTTACCACATGAAATTTTTCATATGACTGGTAATATGTCTGACTACCCAGGTTTATCAGAGGGAATTACAGAACTATTAGCAAAGGAATATTTTGCAAATGGTCAAATAGGAAAATACTATTGGGTAAATGTACATTGTGTTAAGATACTTTGTGAATTTATAGATCCACATATTATATTACAGGCATATAGTCAAGATAATTCTCAGTTAATTTTAGATTATTTAACTGCACAATGCCGTGACGAGACTGTAGCTAAAAATTTTTTAAATGCACTAGAAAATCTCTGTACGAGTCCTCAAAAGGATTCCGAATTATATCAAGACTTTTTGGACGCTTATTATTCAATCCTTTCTTCATTGCCTGGCGATATAGAACAAGTCACTTGGTATAAAACGATGATTGATCAATATCTACAAAATGAACATAAAAGTTGGTATCTATGGTATCAGTATCCAGAAGAGATGAAAAAAATGTATTTTTATCACTCTGAGGAAAAAAGAATGCATTTGACCAATTAATGGTAAATAGGTATAATGAATATGGTGAGACTATGAAACTTTTAGAACAGTTAGAAATTCATCCAAGACATATTGATTTATATGAAACTGCTTTTACCCATACATCTTTTGCGTATGAAAATGGAAAAGAAAGTTACGAGCGATTAGAATATTTGGGAGATGCAGTCTTAGAGTTAGTAATTAGTGAATATTTGTATCAAAATACGCAGTATGAAGAGGGTATGATGACAAAATTAAGAGCTCACTATGTATGTGAGACAGCATTATATGAGTATTCAATGAAACTGAAATTGAATGAATATTTAAAATTAGGTCATGGGGAAGAACAAACAGGGGGAAAGTATCGTAAAGCGATAGTAGCTGATATATTTGAATCATTTATTGGTGCATTATTTTTAGATCAAGGAATAGAATACGCTAAAAAATTTATATATCAAACAGTGATTCCATGTATTGAAAATCAAGAGTTCGACTTTTTTAGTGATTATAAATCAAAATTACAAGAATTGGTTCAAACAGATCAAAGAAGTGTAAATTATCATATTATTCATGAAGATGGCCCAGCCCATAATAAAACATTTACAGCAACCGTGGAAATTGATGGAATAGTATATGGAACAGGAGTTGCCCATAGTAAAAAAGAAGCAGAACAAGAAGCAGCTAAAAATGCATTAGAAAAAAGTGTAAATCCAAAATAAAATACGTTGAAAAAACGTATTTTTTATATATTTTTTAATATATTGTCTACTATGTTTTGTTGTTGTATCTCATCACTACTGTTCCATAAAATCTCAAAAAACACTCCTAATCCAGGCAAAACAACTTCATCTTTAGACGCAATGGATTCTACGATTGATTCTTTTATTTCAGTAGGATTAGAATCTTTAAAGTTATTTCGAATATGTTCACGAATTTTAATATCCATAAAATCATCCTTTCTATGAATAGTTTGGGAATTGGAAAAATATTTATACAAAAGAATGCAAAAATATTTCTTTTTTTTCAGAAAAGCAGTATAATAAAAATAGATTAGGAGGAAGACAGATGATTAAATGGATTATACTTGCGTTGGTTGTATTGGTTGTTCTTTATATAATATCAACATATAATACACTTGTAAATTTGCGTAATAAGGTGAAAGATCAATGGGCACAAATTGAAGTATTATTAAAAAGAAGAGCAGATTTAATACCAAATTTAGTAGAAACAGTAAAGGGTTACGCCGGACATGAAAAAGCTACATTAGAAGGTGTAATTACTGCAAGGAATAAAGCAATTTCAGCAACAACACCAATTGAAGAAATGAAAGCTTCAGGAGAATTGACACAGGCTTTAAGTCGATTACTAGCATTAACGGAAGCATATCCAGAATTGAAAGCCAATACTAATTTTATGGATTTACAAACAAATTTAAAAGACACAGAAGATAAAATATCATTTGGAAGACAATTTTACAATGACACAGTTTTAAAATACAAAAATAAAATTGAAATGTTTCCATCAAATATAGTTGCTGGCTTATTTGGATTTAAATCAGAACCATTCTTTGAAGCAAGTGATGCGGATAAAGAAGTACCAAAGGTTCAATTTTAGGCTTACGTCTGTAAGTCTTTTTTGAAAAAGGAGTTTATATGAAAAAATTAATTCAACTCATTGTCTTTACAATTGTACTTGTACCAACTTTGGTATTTGCGAAAGATGGTATTTCTGAATACTATATTGATTTAACAGTTGAAAAAAATGGAGATGTAACTGTTGAAGAATTGTTTATATTAGAAGGGACATTTAATGGATACGAACGTGTCATAAATTTTCAAAATGAATTCGCAAATACGTTTGATGGGAGCCTGGAATCTTTTAATGGAAGTGAAATCTATAATGGAGATTCAGTAATCATTCATGAAATTAGAAGTGTATCAGTACAAAATAATTCCGATCTAAAAGCATTGTTAGGGGAAGGTACATTATTTAAGGAAAGCACATCTGCTACCACTGGAGAGTTTGGAAAATATACTGTAACCGATAATTGGAATGGTAAAAATATACGCATTTATAATCCCTCTAGCAATGGTCAAAAAGGATTTTATATTAAATATACTATTACCAATATGGCAGTTGTTCATAATGATATTGCCGAAATAGGTTTCAATATTTTTACAGATCAAACAGAAGATATTGATCATTTAGAAATGCATATTCATATTCCAAACAATCAAACAGAATTACGAGCTTGGGGCCATGGAGTACTTTGGGGACAAACTGAGAATATTGGAAAAGACGAAGTACTTTTAACGATTCAAGATTTAGAGGCATATCAAGCAGTTGATGTTCGTGTGATTTTTGATCCCTCTGTCGTACTTGAAAGTACAAAAATGAGCGGAGAAGACGGCTTACCTTCTATTTTAAGCGTAGAAGCAACAAAAGCAGAAGAAGCAAATCGCATTCGTGAGCAAGAAAAAGAAAAACAAAGAAGACAGGAACTATTTCAAAAAATAATTACCTTTTTGAGTGGAGCTTGGCTCATTGGTTTAATTGTGATTATAGGATATGTATATTGGAAACATGATAAAGAATATAAAAATACATTACCTTCTAAATACTATCGTGATTTTCCGGATACTTATGGTCCAGAAATTGTAGGATATTTGTTACACAAACAAATTTCTAATCAAGATTTATCGGCCTCTATCCTAAATTTAATTTATAAAAAAGCCATTGCTTTTGAAGCATTAGAAAACAAAGATTATAAGTTGATGAATTTACATACAGATAATATAACTGAAACAGAAGAACAATTACGATCATGGTTATTTTCAGATCAAGAAGAGATTACTTTATCAGAAATTAAAAAAAGGGCAAAAACAAAATATGAATCTTTCTTAAAAGGATATACAAAATGGAAAACAAAAGCAACACAAGAAGGTGAAAATTATGGATTTTATGAAACTTCTATTGGCAGTAAAATATTGTGTGTATTGTATAGTATATTAGGATTTATTTTGGCGATTTTAAATGCTTATCATGTTTTGTTTATGCTAATGGTTATGCTTGCAGCCATGGTATCTATGATTTATTTTATTGCATATCGTAAAAGAACAAAATTTGGAAGTGAATCTTATTATAAATGGATTGCTCTTAAAAATTTTATGGTTGACTTTGGAAATATGGATGAAAAAGAATTGCCAGAAATTACTTTATGGGAAAAATATTTGGTGTATGCAGTGACACTAGGTTGTGCTAAAAAATTATCTAAAACGATGGAAATCAAAATACAAGAATTAGAAGCAACAGGTCAAACCATTGATCAAACGATTTTTGATGTCACTCGTGTACATGTCTGGTTATCTTTTAATCACAATTTAACTGACACAATGATTAGTGCTGTAAATACAGCACATAGTACACAAGTTGCAAATAGTAGTTCTTCTTCCTCTTCAGGATTTGGTGGCGGATTTTCTGGAGGAGGAGGATCCTTTGGTGGCGGCGGTGGCGGTGGCCGCTTCTAGAAAATGGTGATCTATGAATTTTCAAAAAAATCAATTTTTTAAAACAAACCCAACAAAAATAGCAGGGAATAAAGTATTATCTAAGAATACTCCATTTGAACTTACAAAACAATTTATAAATAAAAATAAAATAGATAAAAATAAAATCTATAAAGAACAGCCACTAACTCCTGAGCAAAGATTAGAACAACAAAAAAATAAAAATCATTTTTTTAAACCATAATCTGTTTTAAAAGTAATAGCATTCTTATTATACATATGATATAATAAATGTGAAAGAATAATAGGTGGTGAACATATGGCAGAAAAAAGTAATATGCAACAAATTATGAAACAAGACTCACTAGATAGAGATAAAATATTAGAGGAAGTAGAGCGTAATTTGGATGCCCATAACCGCAAAATGGTTGAATATGATCAAAAAGTAAAACATTTAGATCTGTTAGAAGTCAAATATAATAATTTAGAACGTGAAAGTACAACTGCTATTGCTGCCTTACAAGAAAAAGTAAAAAAGTTAACAGCCGAAAATGAAGATTTAGAAAACGAAGTTATGATATTAAGAAGAACTGTTGTAAATTATAAAAGTAAAACAACTGGATTGCGTTCTGTAGTAGAACTTATCATTAACGACTTTGGTATAGATCAAGTTGTGTTAGCAACTGGGATTGAAAAAGATAAATTAAAAGAATACCTGAAAGATTAGGTATTCTTTTTGTTTACATCA
This sequence comes from uncultured Bacilli bacterium, assembly GCA_947588975.1. Lineage (GTDB taxonomy): Bacteria > Bacillota_I > Bacilli_A > RF39 > UBA660 > UBA5026. Next base: position 16,054 of record CANQAF010000006.1, on the reverse strand, counting down.
TTTGATAATTAGAACTGTTATATTTGGTATTGGAATAATTAATAGAATTCGCATTGTTATACATGTTTTCTAAATTTGTGACACGTCTATCTAATAAATTGATTTGTTGCTCTAAACTATTCATTTGTTGTTCTATTGTATTAGAAGAAACTCCATTGGAAGTAGTCATTCCCGTATAACCTTGCATAGGCATCATAGGTGGTTGTACTGCTGGCACTGGATAAGGCATAGGTGGTTGCATTGTTGGATATTGTGGATAAACTGGATAAGAAGGAACACCGCCACATTGTCTGTCTTTTTTCATGATTTTCACACACTCCTATCTAATTAAGTATATGCATTTTCTTGTATTATGTACCTGTTCTTGTTATAATGATAATAGGTGATACTTGTGGATGACTTATATCAATATGAAAAGGAATTATATGAAAAACATATCACATATATTGGTGGAGTAGATGAAGTTGGAAGAGGACCATTAATTGGCCCAGTAGTAGCTGCTTGTTGTGTATTACCAAAAGCGTTTCAATTAGAAGGACTTACGGATTCTAAAAAACTATCTGAAAAAAGACGAGAACAATTTTATCCTTATATTATAGAACATTGTATTGCTTATGGAGTTGGAATTGTCTCTCCAGAAGTGATAGATGAAATTAATATATATGAAGCTACTAAATTAGCGATGAAACAGGCAATAGAGGAAGTTCAAAAACAAATACCGTTAGAACATGTATTAATTGATGCAATGCCATTAGAACTAGATATTCCATCTACATCTATTATTAAGGGAGATGCCAAAAGTATTTCTATTGCGGCCGCTAGTGTAATTGCAAAAGTAACAAGAGATCATATGATGATAGAATTGGATCACAAATATCCAATGTATGGTTATAAATATCATAAAGGATATCCTACAAAAAAGCATATTGAAGCGATTCATCAATATGGACTAATTGAAGGATACAGAAAAACATATGGTCCTGTTAAAGAAGTATTGGAGGAATGTAAGCATGTATAAAATCAGATTACTTACACATATTGCTGATCCTGATGGAGCTTTTCCTGTTATATTATCAAAATTGGTTTTTCAAAATTTAGAATATGACTTGTTACAAGTAGATGAAGTAGATGATAAAGTCAAAGAAATATTACCTATTATAGAACAGTATGATTATGTATATATTGTAGATTTAAATATTTCAAAAGAATTAGCGCAAACAATAGAGCAAAATGAAATTTACAAACAAAAAATTCGTGTCATTGACCATCATTTTGGTAAAATGGATATGAATCAGTTTTCTTTTATTGAAGTGGTAGATATAGATGAAATCGGAATAAAACAAAGTGGAACCAGTTTATATTTAAAAAATCTAATTCAAAATTTTGATACACCTATTTTGCATAAGCCATGTATTCAAACATTAGTAGATTATATCAGAAGAATTGATACGTGGACATGGCAAGAACTACCAGAAGCAAAAGGAATTTCAAGTCTGTTTAATATCTTTGGAGTTGATTATTTTATCGAACATTATTATACATATGTAAAAGAACATGATACATTTTCATATGATGATAAAGATTTATATTTGTTAGAAGTAGAAAATATTCAAATCCAAAATTATATCAATAAAGTGAAAGATGACATAATACCTGTAAAAGTAGATGGTTATTGCGTTGGTGTATTATTTTCAGATCGTTATACAAGTGATGTAGGAAATGCGTTAGCAGAAATGTATAAAGGTACTTATGATTTTATCGCTATGATTAAATTGAGAACAAAAAATATTAGTTATCGTGCAGTGAAAGACAATATAGATTTAACAGTGTTTACGCAAAAATATGGTGGAAATGGACATAAACATGCAGCAGGTAGTCCTATTCCAGATATGGTTCCAACCAATATTATTCATGAAATTTTTCCAGGAAGTGAGGTTTTGTGATGGAATATGTAGATGTATTAAATGAATTTGGAGAGAAAACAGGAATTGTAAAAGAACGTTCCGTTGCCAAAAAAGATAATGACTATACATTAGGGGTTCATGTATGGATATTAAATTCAAATAAGCATATTTTATTACAAAAAAGAAGCCAAAATAAACATACTTGTCCAGGAATGTGGGATATGACAGGTGGTAGAGTTCGCGCAGGTGAAAGTAGTGTGAATGCTATGAAACGGGAGTTACAAGAAGAATTAGGAATTGTAATTGATACATCAGAACTTCAATTTTTGTTTCGTCTTCCGGCACAAAAAAATAATAAACCAATGTTTTTAGATGTTTATTTGTTAGAAAAAGATATCAATTTAGATGAGCTGGAATTGCAACAAGAAGAAGTAGAAGAAGCTTGTTATATTCCATGTGACCATTTGTATCATTGGCATTCAGAAATGGGAGAACTTGTAAAACAACCTTATTTATCAGATTTGTTTCAAATATTGAAGGAGAAAACCAATGAAGGTTAGAATATTAAAAGTAGGATATCTAGAAACAAATTGTTATATTCTAGAACAAAATCATTTCTGTTTGATCATTGATCCAGGAGATAATGCAAATCTCATTGAACAACAATTAGGAAAAAATGAATTACTTGCCATACTCATTACCCATCATCATGCAGATCATATTGGTGCATTAGATCAACTTGTAAAATCACATACAGTGCCTATTTATGATGCATATAATACAAAGGAACAATCATATCAAGTGGGGCCATTTCAATTTAATGTAATTGCAACGCCAGGTCATTCTAGCGATTCTATTACATTTTATTTTCCATCATACCAAATGATGTTTGTGGGAGATTTTATTTTTAAAAATAGTATTGGTAGAATGGATTTACCAACTGGTGATAGCAGTGCTATGAAGCAGAGTATTCAAAAAATTATGCAATATAAAGCCAATATTCGTTTCTATCCTGGCCACGGTGATGTAACCACATTAGGTGATGAAAAAAGAAACAATCCATTTATCCATTATTAAAATAGATACATATTTTTAAAGCAACATAAATTTTTTATGTTGTTTTTTTTTAATTTTCTCATAAATTCTATTTACAAAACAAGAATAAAATAGTAAAATAGTGGTAGTGAGTGGTTAAAAGTGGAATAAAGTGGGTGATTTTATGTTCATGGGGGAATATCATCATACAATTGATGAAAAAGGAAGATTAACACTTCCTGCTAAAATTAGAGAACAACTCGGTGACGAATTTATTGTCACAAGAGGTTTAGATAATTGTTTATTTATATACCCACAAGAAGAATGGAATCAAGTAATTTCTAAATATAAAGAATTACCAAATACCAAAGATGCTCGTAACTTTATGCGTTTCTTCCTATCAGGAGCAACAACCACAAGTTTTGATAAACAAGGAAGAATCAATATTTCTATTCCATTAATTCAATATGCTAAGTTAGAAAAAGATTGTGTAATTATTGGAGTGAATGATCGTTTAGAAATCTGGAATGAACAATTATGGCAACAATTTATTACTACCAACGAAGAAAACTTTTCCGATATTGCCGATAAATTATTCTCAGCAGAACTAGGGTGAAAGAAATGCATAAGAGTGTATTATTGAATGAATGCTTAGAATATTTAAAATTAAATGAGACAAGCATTATCGTAGATTGCACACTTGGATACGGTGGTCATAGTAGTGAAATTTTAAAAAAAATTTCAAAAGGATATTTATATGCATTAGACCAGGATCAAGAAGCAATTTTATTTAGTAAGAAACGTTTAGAAGAAATTGCTCCTAATTTTGAAATCATGAAAACCAATTTTGTGCATCTCGAAGAAGAATTAAAAAAGCGAAATATTGAAGAAGTAGATGGGATTTTATTTGATTTAGGAGTATCGAGTCCACAATTAGATGAAGATTATCGTGGATTTAGTTTTCATAAAGACGCACCCTTAGATATGAGGATGGATCAAGAAAATCCAATTTCTGCTTATGATATTGTAAACACTTATACGTATCAAGAGCTTGTTAGGGTAATGCGTGAGTATGGCGAAGAAAAATTTGCACCTAGCATCGCATCACACATTGTAAAGGCAAGGGAACAAAAACCGATTGAAACGACATTGGAATTAGTGGAAATCATTAAAAATAGTGTTCCTGAGAGGTATAGTAGAGAGAAACATCCAGCCCGTAAAGTATTTCAAGCAATTCGTATTGAAGTAAATCATGAATTAGAAGTGTTTGAAGATGCTTTAAAACAAGCATTATCTCATATTAAAGTAGGTGGAAGAATTTGTGTGATTACATTCCATTCTTTAGAAGATAAAATTTGTAAAAATATATTCAAAAAAGTAAGTGAAATAGATAAAACACTTGTAAAGTTACCTGTCATTCCAGAAGAATATCAACCAAAATATAAGTGTATTGCAGTTGTAGAAGCAAGTGACCAAGAATTAGAAGAGAACAATCGTGCTCGAAGTGCAAAACTGAGAGTGATTGAAAGAATAAAATAAGGAGGAAAAAACATGGCAAGAAAGAAAGTTAGAAAGGTACATATTACTAAAGGGGAACGATTATTGTATGGAACTGCAGTTCTTTGTTTTGCCATGACAATATTACTCAAAATTTTCTGTGGAGCTGGGACACAACATTTAAGCATGAGTGTCGAAAAAGTCCGTTATGAAATTAATAATCAAGAAAAAAGAAACGAAAGTTTAACTATGCAAGTAAATGAACTTACCTCATTTGATAAAATTAAAGATATTGTCAAAGATATGGGGTTGGCGTATAATAATGATAATATAATAGTAATTAATAATGACTGAGGTGTAACATGATGACTAAGAAAAAGGGCAATAAAACATGGAAATTTCCAAAATATGTTTTTTATTTCTTTTTCCTTTGTCTTTTTTTATTGTATTTACAATTTGGATATTTATCATTATCCAAAACAATTTATGGAAAGAATATGGATGCATTTGCTTTAACGCGTAATACAGTACATAAAACAGTAAAGGCGACCCGTGGCCGTATTTTTGATAGTAATGAAAATATTTTAGCACTAAATGTTAGTTCATACACGATTATTGCACATTTAGAACCAAGCAAAGTATATATGGGAGAGTTTTATATTAAAAATGTAGATACTGATGCAGTAGCGGAAAAATTAGCGCCTGTTTTAGAAGCAGATGTAGATGTGCTAAAGAATTTATTTAACCATGGAAAAGAAAACCATGCCTATCAAATCGAACTTGGAAGTGCTGGAAGAGGACTTACAGAATTAAAAAAAGAAGAAATTGAAGAACTGGGTATTGTAGGAATTGACTTTATAGAAAGTCAAAAACGTTATTATCCCAATGGAGATTTTGCTTCATATGTTATTGGTTATGCAAAAGATACAGAAGTTGAAGAAACAGATGATAGCGGAAATACATCTACTGTAATTGAAATTGTTGGAGAACTTGGAATTGAATCTAAATTTGATGAGTTATTAAAAGGTAAAGATGGTTATATTGAATATCAACAAGATCGTTATGGATATAAAATATCAGGTACAAAAGAAACCTCTGTGGATAGTGAAGATGGGTACGATATTTATTTAACAATAGATGCAAATATTCAACGTTTTATTGAAACTGCAATCAAAGATTCTCAAAATATATATCATCCAGAATGGTTAATGATTACAGCAATGGATGCCAAAACAGGCGATATTTTAGGAACAAGTGCAACACCATCTTTTGATCCAAATATACGTGATATTATAAATTATGAAAATCCATTAATTTCACAGCCATTTGAACCTGGTTCTACAATGAAGACTTATACTTATATGTGTGCACTTGAAAATGGAGTATATGATGGAAATGAACTTTATACTTCCGGCAGTTATAAAATTGGTGATGATATCATTAATGACTGGAATGAAGGTAGAGGTTGGGGAACAATTACTTTTGATAAAGGATATGAATATTCCAGCAATGTAGGAATTGCGAATTTAATTGAACGTCATCTGTCTAGAAAAATGTTACAAGATTGTTTTAAAAAATATGGATTTGGCGAAAAAACAAATATTGAGTTATCACGTGAACAAGCAGGTTCTTTACGCTTTACATATCCAATTGAAATTGCAACAGCAGGATTTGGACAAGGAATTACGACAACTGCAATTCAACAATTACAAGCTCTTACCTTAATATCAAATGATGGAAAAATGTTAAAACCACATATTGTAAATAAAATTATAAATCCAAATACGAATGAAATATATTATGAACGTACTATAGAAGAAAGTGAACAAATTATAAAAACTTCTACTGTCCAAAAAATGAAAGAGCTAATGTACAATACAATTCATGGCCGTGACGCAGGATCAACAGGTTATATGTATGATATACAAGGTTTCGAAATTATTGGAAAAACAGGAACATCTCAAATTTATAATAGTCAAACTGGAGGTTATTTAAGCGGATCTAACTCTTATATATTCTCGTTTGCAGGAATGTACCCAAATGAAAATCCTGAAATTATTATATATGCAGCTATGAAGTTGCCAACTTGGGGAGGGAATGCAGGACTTGTATCAGCAACAAAATCAGTTATGGAAAGTATTGCAAAATATAAAAACATGTTTGAACCGGAAGTAGATGTAGTAGAGCAAAATAGTTATTATATCGCATCCTACTATAATAAATTAGTTACCGATGTAGTTTCAGAATTACAAGCACATAATATTGATGTAACTGTAATTGGCGATGGTGATCGAGTAGTATCACAATCTATTTCTGAAGGAACTCGTTTTGTTGCGGGAGATCATATTGTGTTATTAACCAATGGAGTTGGGATAGTAATGCCAAGTATGTCAGGATGGAGTCGTAAGGATGTCATTCGATTTTTTGAAATGTGTCATTGTCATTATCAGATTGATGGATATGGATTTGTTGTCAATCAAAGTATTCCAGCGGGAACTATACTAACTGATGATATGACAATTACAGTGACCTTAGAAACGAAAGAAATTACTACATCTTAGGTTTACGGATAAACCAGATTATGTTACAATGAAAATAGGTGAGGATATGAAAAAAGGATTTACGCTAGTTGAATTACTTGCAGTTATAGGAATTATAGGAATCGTTTCTTTAATTGTTTTTCCAACAATAACTAATAGTATTCAAAAATCAAAAAATAATTTATATCAGATACAAATTGAAGATATTAAGACAGTAGCGGATAAATGGGCAATGGATCATGTCGATTACTTAGACGCAACCCATCTCAATACCATTGGAATCCCATTAAAATCACTCATTTTATCAGAATACCTACAAAATAATAATATTGTAGATCCTAGAGATAAAAGTCAGATGAACGGTTGTGTAACAATATCTTATGATAATTCAATTTCACAGTATCGCTATGACTATGTAGAAACTACATGTGAACAAGCAATTACAAATGGAATGATATATCAATATCAAAATGGTACTTGGAATCGAACGGATCACAATGTATTAGAGTCTGCCGCTCAAACTGTCATTAATCAATATTCGAGCCATAATTTAATTATGGTAGATGGTCAAACAACTGATGGATTTTATGATGAAGGAGATCGATATGTATTTCGTGGCACTACTGTAAATAATTACGCTAAGTTAAGTGGTGGAAGTACAGTTTATCGTATATTAAGCATCGATAAAGCAACCAATCATATGCGTCTCATTGGTACGAATCCAGTTGCAAATGTTTGGGATAACGCCAGTGGCGTTTTATTTGAAAATGCAAGTGTAATGACTGTACAATTAGAAAATTATTATAAAACAACCGCCAATGGGATTTTAGCCAATGAAAATAAAATAGAAAAAGACGCAATATGGAATGTAGGAAATATCACGTCTGATAATTCTTATATGACATTGAAAAGTTTAGAACAAGAACGTACAGTTTATGCTAAAATAGGGTTACCTTCCATTAGTGATTATGTAGGAGCTTCCACCAATAGTGATTGCCATACTTCAATTTTATCAGCCTCTTGTAAACAACAAAATTATTTGTATAATTTATGGGCAGGAAAAGATACATGGCTCATTAATACTAACGATACCAATGTCTGGTATGTAAATAGTACTGGCGATTTAGGAAGTGCGAATTCTAATAAAATTTATTATATATATCCTGTAATTGAATTAAAAGATGCATATATTCAAAGTGGGGCAGGAAGTTCTACAGTACCATATATTATTCAGTAAATTAGAAATGTTTTTTGAAAACATTTAAGTATGGAAGATTATTCTTCTAAATAAAAAGTATCATTTAGATACTTTTTATTTTTGATATCGACTGATATTCAACACTACACCAATTTCTAGTAATGTAATCATTAAACTAGAACCCCCATAACTTAAAAATGGTAAAGTAACACCTGTAACTGGAATAAGACCAACTACTACCATTAAATTTAATACTGCTTGAAATGCAATTTGAAAAGTAATTCCAAAAGCCAAATATTTCGAAAAAAGATCATTTGCTTTTCGTGAAATTTGAAAGCCTTTAAAAATAATGAGTAAGAATAAACTACTAACCAATAAGACACCCATGAATCCAAATTCTTCACTAATAATAGAAAAAATAAAATCTGTTTGTGGTTCTGGCAAATAAAAGTGTTTTTGCCTTGAATTTAAAAATCCATAGCCAAATAAACCTCCTGGACCAATTGCATATAAAGATTGAATAATTTGAAATCCACTCCCTAGTGGATCACTCCAAGGATTTAAGAATGATAAAATTCTTTGTAGACGATAAGGCGCTACTGCAATTAAAGCAATCATTCCAATTATACCAATCATACCTATTCGAATAAAAAATCGAAAATTTACACCAGCAATAAAAAGAAGACCAATAATACTAATCACAATAATTACACCTGTTCCAAAGTCAGGTTGTAACATAATGAGCCCAAATACTATCCCAACAATTCCCAAAATGGGTAGTATACCTTTTTTAATGTCTTTTAGTAATTTTTCATTTTTACATAAATATTTAGAGGTAAAAATAATTAATGAAAGTTTTGCAAATTCACTTGGTTGAATTCCAAAAGAACCAATACCAAACCAACTTCGACTTCCATTACGAATGGTACCAATGCCAGGAATGACAACTAGTACAAGCAATATTAAACATAGACTGAGTATGAGATTTGCTTTTTCATAGTAAACATGATAATCGATCTTACTTACAATCCATAAAATCACTAATCCAATAATAAAGAATAAAAATTGATGATTGACAAAATGAAATGCATCATGAAATTTATATTCTGCCCATACATAAGAAGCAGAATAAATCATAATAATTCCAAAAGTAGAGATAGCAAGTACTGCGATCAATAATAATATGTCCATTTTGTTTTTTTGCATCAAAACCACACTCCATAGACAATGGCAAGCATGGATCCTAAAAGACCAATTACCCAAAATAATTTAACAATATCTTGTTCTTTCCAACCCATTTTTTCAAAACTATGATGAATGGGTGCCATTGGAAACAATCGTTTATGTGTAATTTTATAATAAAATCGTTGTATTAAACAAGACATGGTTTCGATCACAAATACAATTCCAATTACAATCAATAATAATTCATGTCGTGTAAGAATGGCAATGGTTCCTAAAGTAGCCCCTAATGTAAGAGAACCCGTATCTCCCATAAATACTTTAGCCGGTTTCACATTAAAAATCAAAAATCCTAAAATACATCCAAGTAATACAAAGCAAAATATTGCAATTGCTTCATATCCTTCTAACCAACCAGTTGCCCATGTGATAATGCCAAACGTTCCAAATGCAATGGCAGAAAGTCCTCCTGCCAGTCCATCTAATCCATCTGTAAGATTGACAGCATTAGAACTTGCGACTAGTACAAGTAAAATAAATAACCCATAAAGCCAACCAATATCCCATTTAATATGTAAAGAATGGATCCATAGTAAAGGTTCATTATTCGCAAGCATGAAAAGATAGAAAAAAATTAAAGCAATTATAATTTGTAATAGTAATTTAGCATTCTCACTAAGTCCTTTATTATTATGTCTTAAAATGATTAAAAAATCATCTATAAAGCCAATTATGGCATACCCTAAAAATGTAATTAATACAATCCCTAAATTATAAGAAAATGTGATTTTTTTGGTAATATATAATAAGAACATAATGACAATTGTAGGAATGATAAAAATAATTCCGCCCATCGTTGGAGTTCCTTGTTTTGCTTTATGACGTTCCGTTAAATAAACACTTAATGATTGTGCAGCTTTTAACTTACGAAGTAATGGAATCATTATACATGAAAAGCATACAGAAAGAATAAATCCAATCATAACAGCTAATACTGATTTTGTAAGGATTAACATAATTCACCTCTAATCTTGTAATAACAAACGGATTGTTTCCCCTTCAAAAATTCTTGTATTTTCACTTGGTGACTGATAATATACATGATCTCCAGAACCAGTATATTCTACTTTAAATTGCTTTAAATTTTGCATGGCTTCTTGTAACGTCATACCAGTTACATTTGGTACATTAACATATTTTTTTTCATAATATTGATATTTTTTTTCACTACTGCCTTCTGGTTTTTCAATGTTTAAAATATCAATGGCAGAAAGTAATATATTTCGTGCAATAGGTGCTGCAACAGTTCCACCGTATTGGGTGATCCCTTTTGCATTATCAATAGCGATATAAACGACAATTTTAGGATCATTCGCAGGCATGAATCCCATAAAAGAGGTAATATAATTTCCTACCATATAGACTCCATCTTTTACTTTTTGTGCGGTTCCAGTTTTACCTCCAACACGGTATCCATCAATGTATGCATTTCTACCAGATCCATTTGTCACTACACTTTCTAATGCATATCTCACTAACTCACTTGTCTCATTACTAATGACTTTTCGTTTGGTTTTGGTATCAAATTGTTGAATTACAGTGTTAGTTTCAGGTTCATTTAGACTTTTCACAATATATGGAGTGTTGAGATATCCTCCATTAATAGCTGCTGAAACAGCGGTAATTTGTTGAATTGGGGTCACTGATACACCTTGACCGAAAGCAGTGGTAGCTAATTCTACAGGACCTACACGATCAAGTGAAAATAAAATTCCAGAACTTTCTCCATTTAAATCAATTCCAGTAGGAGTACCAAAACCAAAATTACGTATGTACTGGAAAAGAGTTTCTTTGCCAATTTTTTGACCTAATACAACAAATCCAGGGTTACATGAATTTTCGACTACTTGTAAAAAAGTCTGAGAACCGTGCCCACCATGTTTCCAACAACGAATTCTTGCATTTTCAACGGCAATACTACCACTATCAAAATAAGTATCTTTTTCTAAATTTACTAATTTTTCTTCTAAAGCTGTTGCAAGCGTGATGACTTTAAATGTAGATCCAGGTTCGTAAGTTGCCCAAATAGGTAAATTCCGATTAATTTCTTCTGTCGTATAATCTTGATAATGACTAGGCGAAAAATTTGGGCGTGATGAGATTGCTAGAATTTCCCCAGTATTTGGATCCATCGCAATACCTAATGCTTGATCAGGATTGTATTTTAAAACAGCATTGTTCAGTTCACGCTCTAAAACAGATTGTAATTCGTAATTAATGGTTAGAGTAACATTAATACCATCTTGTGGTTCTTCATAGATTTCAGTTAATTCTAATTTATTTCCTTTTGCATCCGATAAATATTTAATGGCACCATATTCTCCCGTAAGATAATCATTGTACATCAGCTCTAAACCACTTAGCCCTTGATTATCAATTCCGACAAATCCTAACGTATGGGACATCATTGTATCATAAGGATAGTAGCGTTGGGATTCTTTTACCAAATAGACTCCATCTAAATGCAGTGCATTAATTTTATCCGCAATATCATAGGAAAGTCTTCTTCCTTCGGGGTGTACTCTTTCAATAGAAGTTTTTTTACTAACATGAGCATACATGTCATCATAACGAATATTTAAAATTTCACTTAATTTTTGTGCAGTTGTTTTTTTGTCTTTAATTTGATTAGGAATCAACACTAAGGAAGTAGTTGTTTTATTATCTGCCAGGATTATTCCATTACGATCATAAATTTTTCCACGATCTGCTTCGATTGGTAAATTTCGACTCCAAAGGTTAGAAGCTAAAAAATTAAGTTTTTGATAATCAATGACTTGGGTATAAAAGACTTTTCCAATAATGAGTAAAAAGACAAGAACTAATACCATTAAAACAATTTTGATACGTGTATGAATTCCTTTAAAAAACATAACAATCCCCTCTAGGTAACTATATGTACAACCCATCAAAAAAAGAACTCTAATAGAGTCCTTTGATCAATCCTTGTTTGTCTATTTGCATTTGTAAATAAGCTGGTTCTTTAGGCATACCAGGCATGGTCATAATATTTCCTAAGTATACAATAATAAATCCTGCTCCTGTTGCTACTTTGATATGAGTTACATGAATTGTATGATCTTTGGGATATCCTAAATCTTTTGGATTATCACTAATGGAATATTGTGTTTTGGCAATACAAATTGGTAAATTTCCAAATCCATTTTTTTCAAATTGTTGTATTTTTTGTTTCACATCCTCAGTCATTTCAACATTTTTTGCTTGATAGAAATTTTTTAAAATTACATGTATCTTGGTTTCGATTGAAGATGTTAAAGGGTAGGGAAGATTTACTTTATTTTCGTGTTCTAATGCATTCAGCACTTTTTGTGCAAGTGTGATTGCACCCTCACTTCCTTGTAAATATGCATTACAAATTGCAAATGGTAGATTCTGGTTTTCTACATATTGTTTTACATATGCAATCTCTTCTTCAGTATCATCTTGAAATTGATTCAAACAAATCACAATATTAGAGTTTAATTTTTGCATCATATCAATATGTGCTTGTAAATTACAAATACCTTTTTCAAGATGATTTTCACCATTATATTTTAAAGAACGAATGGTTGTATTAATCACAATTAAATCGGGCATATGATCCAATGTGCGAGATTTGATATCAATAAATTTGAAAGCACCTAAGTCAGATCCAAATCCTGCTTCTGTGACAATATAGTCCGCTAAAGAAAGTGCCATATTGGTCGCAATAACAGAATTACATCCATGAGCAATATTCGCAAAAGGACCGCCATGAATCAAAATTGGATTATGTTCTAGACTTTGTACTAAATTTGGTTTTATAGCATCTTTGAGTAGAATAGTAAGGGCTTCTTCTCCATGTAGATCAGATACATAAAGTGGTTTTCCATCTACATCATAAGCAATTAAAATATTGGCTAATCGTTGTTTTAAATCCATCAGATCTTTTGATAAACATAAAATGGCCATAATTTCCGTTGCAGTTGAAATGACAAAAGAATCTTCTCTTTCATTTTTTCCATTAATATGAATAGAACGTAATGCACGATCATTGATATCCAGTGCACGAGGTACTTGAATGGTATTTAAATCAATATGGAGTGTATTTCCTTGATAGATATGATTATCAATCATAGCACATAATAAATTATTACATGCCGTAACTGCATGAATGTCACCAGTAAAATGCAAATTGATGTCTGCCATTGGAATTGCCTGTGCATATCCGCCACCAGTTGCACCTCCTTTGATACCAAAGACAGGTCCTAAGGAAGGTTCTCGAAGTGTAGCAATGCTTGATTTTCCTAAACGACATAAAGCATCATTGAGTCCGATAGTAACAGTCGTTTTTCCTTCCCCATATGGAGTAGGATTGGTCGAAGTGATTAAAATTAGCTTTCCTTTTTTATGATTGGTACAATCTAATGAAAGTTTTGCTTTATCATGACCATAACATTCTAATTTATCTAGCGAAATTCCTAATTTTTTGGCAATTTCAGTAATAGGCATTATCTGTGTTTCATTTGCGATCTCAATATCTGTTTTCATAGGCATCACCTAACTCATTATATCATGTATTTCCAAAAATTAGAAATGAAATGTATGGATATGATTGGATAGAACATACTAAAAATGGTGATTCTATGGAAACAATTCTTTTTACGGGTGCGAGAAGTGGTATTCAAGCTCAGGTAATTGAAATCATTAAAAAGAAACCATACCAAATTTATGTAACCGTTCATAATGAAAAGCAACTCAAGCTAGTGCGTGAATATTATCAAAAGGATTCCAACGTTCATTGCCTCAAATTGGACGTTACAAATTCAAAAGATTTGGAACAATTAAAAAAACTAAATATTGATATTCTAGTCAATAATGCAGCCATTGGGGAGGGAGGAAGCATGGCAGAAATTCCTATGAATTTGGTTCGATCTAATTTTGAAGTCAATGTTTTTTCCTATTTTGAAGTGATACAAGTGGTATTAAAACAAATGATACAAAGAAAAAAGGGTAAAATTATTAATATGGCCTCTTTAGCAGGACTCATTCCTATACCATATTTAGGTAGTTATTGTGCTACCAAAGCTAGTATCATCAAAATGACAGAAACTTTAAAAATGGAATTAAAAGATATTGACGCTAACATTCAAGTATGTTTAGTAGAACCTGGATTATATCATACAGGTTTTAATCAAGTGATGTTAGACAACAAATATACATGGATGGGACATGATTCTTATTTTCAAAATGTAATTGAAAAAATTAGAAAAAGGGAAAATTTGATATGCCAAATACTAGAACATCAAGAACTACATTCTATTGTGAAACAAATCGTGAAAGCAATTCAAGAAAAACATGTCAAGCGTATTTATCGTGCACCTTTTTTACAAGTAATGGGCGCTAAATTATATTTATTATTGATGGAATAAACTTATGTTTGTTCTTTTTTATTGATTGTGATGATCATATTTGCAATTATATAAAAGCTTTACGTACATCAAAATGGATAGCTTTTGTTTATGTGACTTTACTCTTTTTTATGAATAATGATATAATAAATAATAGAAAATTACATAATGTTTTGTTGATATAATTAAAAAATATATTATTGAGGAGTAAATGTTGAATAAATATAATCTTGAAGAAATGAAAGAATATTAGATTTTCAGATACAGATAAAACTGCTGAAGATTGTTTAACTAGGGTTTTAATGAATTTATATAAATAAAGGAAATTGTCAAAAAATTTTTTACATTTTTGAGAAAAAAGTTTTATTTGAAATATGTTTGATTAAAATTAGGAGGTGAATATATGTCCAATAAAATATTAGAAGTTCAAAATATAAAAGTTAATGTTACAAAGTTAAACGACAATGATTATATTTGTATTTCTGATTTTGGTAAATATAAAGAAGGAAATTCAAAATCTGATGATATAATACGTAATTGGTTAAGAAATCGGATAACTTTAGAGTTTTTAGGTACTTGGGAATCCATTTATAATCCAAATTTTAATTCCGTCGAATTCGACGGGTTTAGAAAAAGTGCTGGACTTCATACATTTACTTTAAGTGTTACTGAATGGTGTGAGAAAACAAATGCTATTGGCATATATTCAAAACGTGGTAAATATGGTGGAACATATGCACATAAAGACATAGCATTTGAATTTGCATCTGCTATAAGTCCAGTATTTAAATTATATTTAATAAAAGAATTTGAAAGATTAAAAGAAATAGAAAATCAAAATAGAGAATGGGATGTAAAAAGAATACTTACAAAGAATAATTATTTAATTCATACGGATGCTATAAAAAGATATATATTACCAGATAATGATTATTTTAAAAATAGAGAATGGCTAAAATATGCTGAAGAAGCTGATATTTTAAATGTTGTATTATTTCATACGACAGCAAAAACATGGAGAGAACTTAATCCTAATTTAGCAAAAAATTCAAATGTAAGAGATTATGCTTCCATAAATGAATTAACTGTTTTATCTAATTTAGAATCACATAATGCTGAGTTAATTAAAGAAGGAAAAGCAAAAGAAGAAAGATTTGAAATATTAAGTGATATATGTAAATATCAATTGGATATTCTAAATAATGCAGAAAAAATTAAATTATTAAATGATAAAGGAAGTGATTTAAA
>CANQAF010000005.1 GCA_947588975.1 uncultured Bacilli bacterium | reverse complement strand
AGCATATTTTTTGCAGATTCATTCTCCACCATAACAAATGCATAGGCTCCTAACCCAAAGTCATCTGTTAAAATATGTTCCCCTTGTATAGTTTCGTTCTCTTCTGGTAAATAAATCAAAATATCATAGTTAACTCTTGTTTTCACATATCCATAAATAGATGGAATTAAAAGTAATAAACTAATTATTACAATGAATACACTATGATTTACAATCCATTTTGAAAATTTTTTCATATAACCCTCCTCATGCAATACATTATATGTAAATCGATATTGAAAATCATTAACAATATTTCGTATTTGTATGATATCCAACAAAATTTGACAATTTGTTTTATAAATATCAAACAAATGTAGGATAACTTTACAAAAGTAGTTTTTTATTATAATATAAATTAGGTGATTTTATGGTGGAAAAAGAAGATTTGCGCGTAATAAAAACAAAAAAAAGTCTATATGAAGGACTCTTGTTTCTTATGAAAGATAAATCATTTGAAGAAATTAAAGTTTCTGATATTTGTAAAGTTTCTTATACCAATCGTTCTACATTTTATGACCATTTTAATGACAAGTATGAGTTATTGTCTTCTCTTATCCTAGATTTAGAAAAAGAGTTAGAAATTAAATTAAATGAAAATAATCATTTACAAACTGAAAAAGAATATTATATGAAAGTAATATCTTTATTGCTAGACCATATCAGTGAACATATTGCTATTTATTCATCCATTCTAAAAAATAACACAAATAGTATTGCAAACGATATGTTCAAAGATACACTTTTGAAAGATGTGGAAAAACATATTAAAAAAAATCAGCTTTTTCGAGAAAATGTTCCAACTGATATCGTTACCATTTTTTATGTAAGCGCAGTTATCAATGTGTGCATTTCTTATATAAAAGATCCTTATAAATATAAAAAAGAAGAAATTGTACAGTACCTAGATGAACTTATTCCTACTAATATTTATGAATCAAAATAAGTGTAATGATTACACATATTAAAATTAGAGTTTAAAAATTGATGCTTAATGGATCAATATCTTCTAATATTGTTATTTTGCAATTTTTAATACTATTATCCATTAGTATATCCTTTTTAGCTTACATACTTAAATTGATTCATGTTTAGAATTTTATATAATATCAATTTTACAAATACTTAATTTTCGTATATAATAATACACATTGATTTTATGAATATTGCAGAATTTTCTGTTTTTGATGATTATAATACAAAATTAGATGAAATACTCAAAGATGCAAGTTATTCAGAAATATGTAACTACATACATTTATTACCAAAACCATATGAAGATTTATATGTTCAAGGAATGGATTACGTAAATAAATTCTATAAATTAGCTTATCAATTATATTCAAATTCGGAGAATACATCTGATATAGAAATCAAAATTCAGATAGATAACCAATTGCAGGCCGTTTACTTCGCTTATTGTTATTTTGATTATCATGACATAACATTAAATTATAAAGAATTTGTTACCTTTAGTAGAATACTGTGCACATGGTTTCATGATTATAATCCCACAATTAAACGCGAAGATGACAATTCTTTACAGATACAAGAAAAATGGATTAAAAATATTGTAAATGAAGTTTCATATTGTTCAAAACATAGCTCTCATCCTCATGCTTTTGAATTTGATAAAACAAAATTACAATTATTACGTGAAAAATTAAGTATAAAAGCTAGGCAGATATTAGATTCCTATTTTGATAAATATCATATTATGAATTACCAACAAACAATTGATGAGGCATTAATTTTAAAGAATCATAAAAAAGAAATCGCGCAGTATATAAAAAGACGAATGAGTTAATTATAAAAAGGAAAGTTTTAATTGCTTTCCTTTTTTATGTTATTTTTTATCAATTGTGATAGTTACTTTATAACTATCCTGTAAGTCCATTTCTTCTTCGTCTACAGTATAGCCAAATCTTTCAATCGTACTAACACAATCACGAATTGTATTAATTACTGTTTTCATATCAACTACAGGTTGTTCATTTTCTTCCGTCATAGGTGTAAGCGGTTCTAATTCTACATTAGATATTGTTGGGTTAAAACGACTTTCAGGAATTGGCATTTCTACTGGCGAATTCACAGGACTTGTAAATTCTGTGTCATCTGTTAATGTATATGGATTTACAGTATGAAATTCTGGTTCAGATTCTACTGGAGTAGGTGCAACTGGAGTTATTGGTGTAGGATTCCCAAAATTTGGCTGAGTAATAAATCCTTCAGGTTGTTCAGGCTCTTTCATTTCTACAGAAGATTCAGTTTGTGGTTCTAATGAAGGAGTTTCTTCTTTTGGTGTTTCCGTTGCAAATGGATTAAACTGTGGAGCTGAATTAAATGCAGGTTGTTGCATATTCATATTTACTTCTTTTTCTTCTACATCACTTACATAATTTTCGTTTTCTTCTTCACGATTCATATTAAACATATTGAAAAATCTTCCAACAGTTGGTCTTACCTCAGGTTTATTTTCAAGTGGTTCTCCTATATTATTATTTGTTTGCGTAGATTCTACATTATTGTTCATATTAATTGGATTAATAAGTGTTGGTTCTTGTGCTTGTTCCAATGGAGCCACTGGAGTTATTTGCTCTTGCAATTGATTTTCCTCCTCTATTGATTCTTCTGGAATTTTAATTTCTGGTTTCACAAAAATGTCTTGAGCCTGTGCTTCTATTTTGTCAATATCCATGAACCCTGGGTTAATTTGTTTATTTTCTGTACCTATAGACTGTCCAGATTGAACTTTCTCTTGTTCTGTTTGATCATCTTCAAAGTCAATAATTTCAATATCATTTTGTGGTTGTATCTCTTTTTGTACTCCTGAATCTGCAGAATCTTCATGATTTAATATTTTCATGATTTCTTCATCTGTTTTTCTAACTGTCATGCGTTCTGTTAAAATACGATTTAACATTTTTACTTGATCTTCTTTATTTAATTTTAATAAAGAACGGGCATGCCTTTCAGAAATTTTTTCTTCTAATAAGGCTTCTTGAACCTCATCATCTAAGTTTAGTAATCTTAATTTATTTGCAATGGTAGATTGTGTTTTACCTAATTTTTCTGCCAAAGAAGCTTGATTAATATATCCCATATCTAATATTTTTTTATAGGAAATTGCTTCTTCAATTGGTGTAAGATCTTGACGTTGTACATTCTCAATTAAAGCTATTTCCGCACTATTTTTATCATCTAAATTTGTAATAATAGCCGGAATTGTTGTTTTTCCTGCTAAAATACTTGCCTTGTATCTACGCTCTCCCGCAATAATTTCGTATTTTTCTCCAATTTTTCTAACCACAATTGGTTGAATGACTCCATGCTCTCTAATTGAATCCGCTAATTCTAATATATTTTGTTCATTAAATTTAATTCTTGGTTGAAATCTATTTGGTAAAACATCATCCAAATTTAAAATTCGAACCTCTTTTTCCATTTCCATTGTTCGATACCCCTTCCTTATTCTATCTATAATATAATACTATAGTTTGGGAAATATTTCAATCTTTTTTTGGGAAATAAATAAAAAAAGATATATTATATACCTTTTTTCTTCATTTCACTATATTTCCTAGGAAATAAATGACTTGTTTCCTCATCTTTTTGAATTAACAATAATGTACGGTGCCCTTCCATATGTGGTAGATCAAATTCTTTTTTCATATTCAAATGACATTTTAATTTTATCATTGTACTCTTACTTTCTTCTATTTCTTCTAAAATATTTCCTTTCATAGCAATTAAATATTTATGAACCTTTACCATTGGAATTCCATATTCTATCAGCAATCTTAAATGAGCGACTGCTCGTGCAGTTACAATATCAAATTTTTCGCGATGAGTTTGCGCAAATTCTTCAGCACGAGCATGATAAGTTTCAATTTCTTGTAAACCTAATTTTTCAATTACCATATCCAAGAATGTAATCCTTTTTTGTAATGAATCTACTAAAGTAACGTGTAACTTTGGAAAGAAAATTTTAATTACGATTCCTGGAAACCCAGCACCTGTTCCAATATCACATAAATTTTTTTGTTCCTCTAATGAAATAATACTTTCTAGGGTTAAACTATCATAAAAATGTTTTAGGTATATTTGATCTTTTTCAACAATAGCGGTTAAATTTATTTTTTTATTCCACTCCACTAATAATTCATAATATTGCTCCAATTGTCTTAGTTGTGCCTCACTATACGGAATAGCTAACTTATCTAGTTCTTGTTTAAACTCCTCTATTTGCATTCGCATACTCCTTCTTTAAATATATCATTAAAATAGAAATATCTGCTGGATTTACACCACTAATACGAAGTGCTTGTCCAATGGATGTTGGATTGACTTCCTTTAATTTTTGACGCGCTTCTGATGCAATATTTGTAATTTTATCATAATCAATATTCTCAGGAATCATTTTATTTTCTAATTTTTTCATTTTTTCTGCTTCTTTTTGGGCTTTAATAATATAGCCTTCATATTTTACAAAGATAGATACTTGTTCTTGAATATCCTGATCATATGGAATTGAATAAAAATGTTGTAAATGTTGCATAGTGATTTCTGGACGTTTTAACAATTGATATAGTGTAATTCCATCTTGTATTTTAGAAGAACCAATTTGTTCCAAATAAGTATTTGTGATTTCTGTTGGCGTAATTTTATGTTCCCTTAAATACTCTTTTAATTCCTCAATTTTTTTCTTTTTGTCCAAAAGACGCAAATGTTGTTTTTCATTAATTAATCCTACTTGGTAGCCATATTCACGTAATCGTAAGTCTGCATTATCATGTCTTAATAATAAACGGTATTCCGCTCTTGAAGTTAATAAACGATATGGGTCACGTATTCCTTTTGTAACCAAATCATCAATTAAAACACCAATATAAGCTTCATCTCTTTTTAAAATTAAAGGTTCCTTTCCATTTATTTTCAACGCAGCATTAATACCAGCAATTAGACCTTGACATGCAGCTTCTTCATATCCACTTGTACCATTAATTTGTCCAGCTGTATATAAATTTTCAATTAATTTTGTTTCTAAAGTTTGTTTTAATTGAGTTGGATAAATAGCATCATACTCAATTGCATAAGCATATTTTAGTATTTTTGCATGCTCTAATCCCTCTAAACTATGAACCATTTGTTCTTGAATATCATGTGGCATACTGGTTGAAAACCCCTGTAAATAGATATCATCATAATATAAACTTTCTGGTTCTAAAAATAATTGATGACGCTCTTTATCACTAAAACGAACTACTTTATCTTCAATTGAAGGGCAATATCTAGGCCCTATTCCTTTAATATCATCCAAACCTCCATACATACTAGATTTATGTAAATTTTCACGAATAATTTGGTGTGTTTTTTCATTTGTGTAAATTAAATGACATGGAACCTGATCTTCTATTTTATAAGATGGTGCATCGTCAAAACTAAATGTATGGTAAACAGAATCCCCATATTCAATTTTTGTTTTACTAAAATCAATTGAATTCTTATCAATTCGCTGTGGGGTCCCTGTTTTAAGACGTTTTATCTGAAATCCTAATTTTTCTAAATTTTCACTTAAATAATTACATGGCTTTTCACCATGAGGACCTTCTCTTCGCCTTGTATCCCCAACTAAAATATCAGCTTTCATATAAGTACCCGTTGTTAGAACTACTGCTTTGCCATAAATTTTTTCTCCATTTTCTAGAATAATCCCCATAATTTTATTATTTTCGACAATTAAATCCTCTACAATTCCTTCTTGAATAGATAAATTTGCGGTAGAAGATAAAGTTTTCCACATTTCTTGTGGATAAGTAATTTTGTCTGCTTGTGCTCTTAATGCTTGAATAGCAGGCCCTTTTTTATAATTTAACATTTTAATTTGAATTTGAGCTTTATCAGCATTTTTTCCCATTTGTCCACCTAAAGCATCAATTTCTCTTACAACAATTCCTTTCGCACTGCCACCAATAGAAGGATTACAAGGCATATCTGCAATATTTTTTATATTTCCTGTAATAAGTAATGTATTATTTCCCATACGTGCAGAAGCTAAACACGCCTCACAACCGGCATGCCCACCACCTACTACAATAATATCATAATTCATTTGGATCACTTCCTTTTTGCTTTTCCTATTATACTATCATTTAATTGAACAAACAAGGTATATTGAACGTAGTTTCTTAAAACTCATATAATAAAATACAAGGTGATAAATATGTTAAAAAGTCAAATCTGTCAATCAGAAATTAATATTTTATATTTACGTGATATTGGAAATATAATTGAAAATGAGACAATTCATTTACTTATTTTAGAAGAATTAGATGGTACTTACTCTATTTATCATTTGCCATTAAATTATAATATAAATATAAGTGATAGTTACCATAGACTTGCATATGAATATGATCATTTAACACCAGAAAATCAAATAAGATATCAAAATTTATATAGAAATTTGAAAAAAAATAAAAATGGAACTTATTATGAAGATAGAAAAAAATATACAAAAAATCAGAATAAATTATTCTGATTTTATTTTCCTAAGCAAAATTGACTAAATAATTGATCAATTAATTCATCTTGATAAGTTTCTCCAATAATTTCACCTAATAAATTCCAAATTTCTTTTAAATCAATTTCTATCATATCTATTGGTTGATTTTCTTCTATTCCTATCTTAACTTCTTTGATTTTATCTAATGCTTTTTTTAATATTGCAATATTATTCGCATTCGTTAAATAAGTTAAATCTTTTTGATCAATTTTATTTAATTGAAATATTTCTTTTATCTTTTCAGTTAAATTTTCAATTCCTTTTTGTTCCAATGTACTGATATATACAATTGGATGATTTTTTTCATAACTTGACAAATCTATGACAGATTGTAAATCAATTTTATTAACAACTAAAATATGATTTTTATCTTTTAAATTTTCGAGCATTTCCATATCTTCTTTATTTAAAGGTTGATTTTGATTTATCATATATAAAATTAAGTCAGCTTGATAAAGCAATTTTTTACTTTTTTCTACACCAATTTGTTCCACTTTATCATTTGTTTCACGAATTCCGGCGGTGTCAATTATATTTAATAAAAAACCATCTAATATAATTTCTCCTTCTACTGTATCACGCGTAGTTCCTTCAATTTCTGTTACAATTGCTTTATCTTCATCTAATAATAAATTTAATAAACTACTTTTTCCTACGTTAGGTCTACCAATAATTGCGGTTTTAATTCCTTCTTTAATAATTTTCCCGTTTTGGCTTTCTTTTAAAATATGCTCAATTTCATCTTCTATTTCTTTCATTCTAGGTTTTAATAATTCAATTGTCATTTCTTCTATATCTTCATATTCTGGATAATCAATATTTACTTCTATATTTGCCAAAATTTCAATTATTTTTTGACGTAAATTATGTATAAATGATGAAACTTTTCCTGTTAGTTGATTTATAGCCATTTCTCTCATTGCATCTGTCTTTGCAGAAATAATATCCATAACACTTTCAGCTTTTAATTTATCGATTCTTCCATTTAAAAAAGCTCTTTTTGTAAATTCTCCGGGTTCTGCTAAACGAACACCATTTTGTAATAATAGTTCTAATATTTTTTTTGTTGTAAAAATTCCTCCATGGCAATTAATTTCTACTACATCTTCTGTCGTAAATGTTTTGGGGCTTTTCATGACGCTTACTAAAACTTCATCTATTTTTTGTGTATTATTTACAATAAAGCCATAATGTATAGTATGACTTGGTACTTTTGTTAAATCTTTTCCTTCAAAAATAGAATTTACTTTTTCAATAGATTTCGTTCCACTGACACGAATAATAGAAATAGCGCCTACTCCAGGCGCAGTTGAAATAGCAGCAATTGTATCATCCATAATTTTTTCTTCCTTTCCCAATTCCTATCAATAATAATAATTTAGTTGGATGGAGAAATACTTCTAAAGATACATACTTATCTGCTAATGTCACAATCCAACTTTCTACATACTTAGGAGGAACTTTATTTAATGGAAACATATGTCTTTCAATCATATTATCAATTTTTTCATTCATCAAACTTGGAAAATATTTATTTGCATTCATTTTAGCTTGTCGCGCATGAACAAACCCATGTTTTTGAAAAAAAGGTTTTTTTTCTACATTTTCCTGCCATGGCTTATCATAAAAATCATGTAAAAGTCCTCCAATAGCTGCACTTTTATAATCTTTATTTAACTTTTTAGCAATTGAATATGCTATTTTAGATACAGCTAAACTATGATCATATACTGTAATATCACCATGATGTTTATACGTTTTTCTTTTTTGAAATTCTTCATGTTTTAGTATTTCTTTTACTATTTCATAGTATTCATTTTTTTCATTACAAGACATAAAAATTCTCCAATCTGTTACCATTTTATAAGATTATAAAATATGTGTCAATATATTATAAAAAAAGAAAAAAGGGATTATTCCCCTACATATTTAATAATAACATGTCTATCTTTTCCTTCACCAATGCTCTCAGTCGTTAAATTTTTGTATTCATCAATTAAAGTATGAACTAATCTTCTTTCATAAGAATTCATAGGATCTAATGAAACGTCAATTTTACTAGATTGAACTTCTTTTGCAATATATTTTATTTGTCTTTCAATTGCTTTTAATTTTTTCAATTTATAATTAGATGCGTCAATATTTAATTTTAGATTTAATTGGGTTTCTTTTTTTACCGCTTGTTTGATTAATAATTGTAAAGCATTTAAAGTTCTACCTTCTTTTCCTATTAAAATAGCATTTTGATCAGAAACTAAAGTAACTTGAAATATTTCATCTTTAATTAAAATTTCACAATCGATAGGAACATGAATCATATTTGAAAAATCTGCTATATATTTTTTTATATAATTTTTAATATCTTCTTTTTTTAAAGCATAAACAATATATTTTGAACCTTTAAATAATTTTCCTTCAATAAATTCAGATCTTAAAAATAAATCTTCTTGTTTACAATTTAATTCATTTAAACATTTTTCTAAAGCTTCTTCTTTTGTTTTTGCTTCAAATTCATTAATATTAAGCATTTTTCTTACCTCTCTTTACTAATAAATTTTGAATAATAGTAAATACACTTGAAGTTACCCAATAAATTGCAATTCCTGAAGAAATTGAAAATGCAGTAATTGTCATAACAACAACCATTATATTTGTCATTGTTTTCATTTGATTTTGTTGTTCTGGGCTCATAGATGCTCCACTATTTAATTTAAATGAGAAATAAGTAGATAAAGCTATAATTACTATAAATATTAAATAATAATATTGTCCATGTTGGAAAGTAGCAATAGCTGGGCTTGTACCTAATTGAAATCCTAAAAATGTTTCTTCAAATATTGCGGGAATTCTACTAATTGCTTCATAAAATGCAAAGAAAAGTGGTATTTGTATAAATGAAAATAAACAACCAGACATTGGATTAATATTATACTTTTTATAAATCATCATCATTTCCTGTGATTTTTGTAACATAGCTTCTTGATCTTGACGATTTTTATATTTATTTTCTATTTTTGTTAATTCAGGTTGTGCCTTTTTCAAATTTTCTGATTGCATTGCTGTTTTTTTTGTAAATGGCCATACAACTCCTCTTATAATTAAAGTAGCTAAAATAAGAGCTAAACCATAACTTTTTACTAATTTACCAATTTGAATAATAAACCAAGCAAGTGGTTTTACAAAAATTGAAGTCCATATTCCTTCATATTTTCCATCTGTTATTTTTAATTCTTCACATTTAGGTAAATTTTTAATTTCTACTTGATCTTTTTGTGTTTTTTCATTATATTCTTCATATATTTTTAATGTTTCACCTTCTGGTTTACATAATATATTTTTAGTTAAATTTTGACCTGTTGCTTCATTTTGAACTGTTTTTCCATCTATTTTTAAATATTTTGTACAACCTGTAAGTGAAAATATCATTATAAATAGAATCAATATTTTTATTATTTTATTATTTTGTTTCATCTTTTATCTCCTTTATTAAATTTAATTTAAAAAAAGCTTCTAATAAATTATTTTCAATTTCAAAATAATTTTTTTCTAAAATACTCTTCCTTACCATTATAATACAATAAAAGTGATTTTGATAGTCCTTTTTATCTATTATACTTTTTAATTGCCTTTTAATATGATTTCTAGTAACAGCATTTCCTATTTTTTTACTAACAGAAAAACCAAATTGATAAGGTTTATTTTCTTTTTCCTTTATATATATAATAAAATCTTTATATTTAAATGGTTTCGTTGTTTTAATAATTTTATTATATATTTCATTTTCTTTAATAATATTTATTTTTTTCATTTCAACACCTACTTGAATAAAAAACCACTGTTAATGCAGTGGTTATTATTAATGTGACAAAACTTTACGCCCTTTTCTTCTTCTATTATTGATAATATTAGTTTTCATACGTGCAAAAAAACCTTGTTTTTTACTTCTTTTACGATTATTTGGTTGATAAGTTCTTTTCATAAAACACCTCCTGTAATATAAATTTTTTGCATTGCTTTTAACATTATATATATAATTAAGATATTTGTCAAACTTTTTTTATTCACAATCGTGATTTTATATTTCACTAAAATATCAACAATAAACTATTTTTATTTTTATTTGTTTTTTCATTTTTCCACATATGTGAATAATATTTATTTTATTTATTTTTATATGTTTATTATTTTTTAAACAATTTTGTGGATAAATATATTTTTTTATTTGATTACTTAAATATTTTATGTTAATAAAAAAGTGATATTATTATTTTTCAATCTTTTTTTATTTTTTACTTTAATTTTAATGTAAAATAATGTACAATATAAATGTAAATCAGGGTGGAGGTGTAATTTGTGGAGAAAGCAAAGCTATGGAATAATTTTCTTAATAAAGTAAAAGAAGAATTATCTCCAATTGCATATGAAACATGGTTTTCAGAAACGGAATTATATGAATTACAGGATCATACAGCGAAAGTGATTGTTCCAATGCACATTCATAAAAAAAATTTAAAAGAAAATTATAATGAAATGATTGAAGATTTATTTACAGAAGTAGCTGGAACAAATTTTAAATTTGAATATTATACAAAAGAAGAAGTAGAACAAAATGTAGAAATTAATACCGATAATATAGGAGTCCCATCTAATTCTAATTTTGAAACAAATTTAAATCCTAAATATACTTTTGATAATTTTATAGTAGGACAAAGTAATAAATTTGCTCAAGCAACTGCTTTAGCTGTTGCTGAAAATCCTGGTTATATGTATAATCCTCTATTTATATATGGAAATAGTGGTTTAGGAAAAACACATTTAATGCAAGCAATCGGGAATTATATAATTAAAAATAGTAAGAAAAATGTATTATATGTTACTAGTGAAAAATTTGTATCTGATTTTATTGGAATTAATAAAAAAAATAAAGATGGAAATAATTTTGATAGTGTAGAAATATTTAAAAATAAATATAGAAATATTGATGTTCTTATTATTGATGATATTCAATATTTAGGAAATGCAAATCAAACACAACAAGAATTTTTTAATACTTTTAATGATTTATATGGAAATAATAAACAAATTATTATTTCATCCGATCGTTCACCTGATGATTTAAAATTATTAGAAGATCGTTTACGCACAAGATTTAATTGGGGTTTAACAATTAATATCTTACCGCCTGATTTTGAATTAAGAATGAATATTATTGATAAAAAAATTGAAGGAAATATGTTAGCAGAACATTTTCCAAAAGATGTAAAAGAATATATAGCAAGTAATTGTACAAGTGACATTAGAAAATTGGAAGGAGCAATTACAAGAGTTGTGGCTTATGCAACTATGATGAATGGAAGTAATATTACTCTTGATTTAGCTGTTGAAGCATTAAAAGATTATTTTGTGAAAAGTATTATTTCAAAAAACAAAATTGATCAAATTCAACAATTAGTTGCTAATCATTATAATATAACAATCGAGGATTTAAAAAGCAAAAAAAGAGTTGCTAAAATTGCAGTACCAAGACAAATTGCAATGTATATTTGTAGAACAGTCTTAGAAGAATCTTTACCTAAAATAGGAATGGAATTTGGAGGAAAAGATCATACTACTGTAATTCATTCTGTTGAAAAAATAAAAAAACAGTTGAAAACAAATCAAGAATTACAAATAGAAATTCAAAAAATAATAGATCAAATTAAATAAATGTTTAAAATATTTAAAAATTAACATTTTTTTAACATTTAAATTTAATTGAAAAATAACAAAAAAATTTATTTATTCACAATTTCCACATCTATAATAAAAATAATAAAATTAAAAATATATAAAATAAAGGAGTTTTTTTATGAAAGTCGAAATCAAACAAGAAATTTTAATGGAACATTTAAATTATGCTATTAAAGGAATCTCTACTAAAAATATTATACCTATATTAAATTGTATTAAATTCGAATTAACAAGTGAAGGTTTATATTTAATGAGTACAGATAATGATATTGCTATTAAAACCTTTATACCAAGTAGTGATATTGAAAAAATAGAAAAAGCAGGAGAAATAGTTGTATCAGGAAGATATATATATGATATTATTAAAAAACTTCCAAATACAATTATTACAATAGAGGAATTAGTAGATAACAAAATTTATATAACAACTAATAATTCTTCATTTCATTTAAATTGTAATAGAGCGGATGAATTTCCAATTTTAGATTTAAGTGAGAATAAGAATCCTATTAAATTAAGTCAAAAAGTATTTAAAAATATAATAAGACAAACATCTTTTGCTACTTCTCAACAAGAATCAAGACCAATTTTAACAGGAATTAATATTAAAATAGAAAAAAATATGATGGAATGTACTGCAACGGATTCTTATCGTCTTGCAACAAAGAAAGTGCAATTAAATCAAGAAGTAGAGGAAACAATTAATATTACAATTCCAACCAGAAATTTAAATGAATTAGTAAAAATTTTAAATAATGATGAAGAAGAAATAGAATTACATATTTTTAATAATAAAGTTATATTTAAGTTTGAAACTATTATTATGATGTCTCGTTTATTAAATGGAACTTATCCTGATACTTCAAAATTAATTCCAGATATATTTGAATTACACATAAATGTTAATTTATCTAGTTTCTTTGATGCAATTGATCGTGCTTCTTTATTGACCAATGAAGCAGATAAAAATACTATAAAATTAGAAAGTAAAGGAAATCAAATAATAGTATCTTCTAATATTCCAGAAATTGGATATGTAGAGGAAAAAATAGATGTTACAAAAAATAATGATAAAGAAATTAAAATAGCATTTAGTTCAAAATATATGATGGATGCTTTAAAATCATTAGAAAGTGAAGAAATTGTATTATTATTTAATGGAGATATAAAACCTATTATTATTAAAAATCCAGAAAGTGATGACTTAAAACAATTAATTTTACCAATTCGTACATATTAAAAAGACAAAATTGTCTTTTTTTTTTAATATTTGACAAAATTCAACAAAATTCGACTATTTTTAAATATATAGTAATCGACATAGATGTTTTTCCGGGAAATATCTATGCGGAAGGGGGTGTATTAAATGATTTCAAATTATGAAATTAATTCTTCTACTTTAGCAATTATACCTTTATCTAAAAATAGTTCAAAAGTAATAGAAGAAGATGATATATTAATTGTAAATAAAACAACTACAGAAATAATAGACGATAGTTGTAAATTTTTTGGTAGTTCATATTTAGGTAGACATGAAGGTACAAAAAATATAATAGGAATAAATTATAAAGCACCAATTGTAATAGAAGAAACGCATGAAATTATATTTTTTCCAACTAGTTCTCCTCGTTTTAATAATTGTTCTTGGATTGCTTTAAAAAAAATATTAAAATATAAAAAAGAAAATAAAAATACAATTATAATATTTAAAAATGGATATCAATTACCTATTAATATATCTACAGGATCATTAGAAAATCAAATTTTAAGATCTACTTTATTAGAATCTGTATTAAGAAGTAGAAAAATATTATGATATTTTTAAAAATAAGCAGAAATGCTTATTTTTTTATTTTATTTATGATATAATGTTAAGTGTGTATAGGAGTATTAATGAATGATTATTTTTAAAATAAGGCCATTAAAATACAAAAAAGAGGTGTTTTATGTATATTAAAGATATTCAACTTATGAATTTTAGAAATTATCAAACGCTATCTCTTACATTTAATTCAAAGATAAATATTATTTATGGAAAAAATGCACAAGGAAAAACCAATTTATTAGAATCTATTTATGTATTAGGCCTTACAAAATCACACAGATCTTTTATTGATTCAAATCTTATTAAAAATGATTGTAATCAATCTAAAATTGTAGGTAATATTGTAAAAAATGATTTATCTTCTAAATATGAAATTATTTTAGAAGATAAAAAAAAATTACTTAAAATTGATGGAAATTTAATGAAAAAAGTAAATAATTATATTTCTAATATTAATATTATCATATTTTATCCAGAAGATTTAGATTTAATTAAAGGTTCACCAAGTATAAGAAGAAAATTTTTAAATATAGAATTAAGTCAATTAAATTCTAATTATTATAATATTTTAAATGATTATAATCGTTTATTAAAAATGCGAAATGATTATATAAAATCAAATCTATTCAATATTGATGAAAATTATTTTCAAATTTTAACTTCTTATTTAATTGATAAATCAATTTCAATTTTAAAATTAAGAAAAAAATTTATTGATAAAATAAATGAAATAATTGGTAATATTTTTTATAAAATATCATCTATTCCTAATTTTTATATTGAATATAAATCTTTTATTCAATATGAAGAAGATGAAAAAATTTTAAAAGAAAAAATTTTAAATTTATTTCAAGATAATCGTGAAAAGGAAATAAAATATAAAACAACTCTTATTGGTCCCCATCATGATGATTTTGAACTTTATATTGATAAATTTTCTCTTAAAACATATGGATCGCAAGGTCAACAAAGAATGGCAGTTCTTTCTTTAAAATTATCAGAAATAGAGATTTTTAAAAAATATAAAAATGAAACTCCTATTTTATTATTAGATGATGTATTTAGCGAGTTAGATGATCAAAAGAAAAATAATTTGTTAGATTATATAACATCTGATATTCAAACAATTATTACAACAACGGATTTAAATAATATTGATTTAAATATAAAACAAAATTCAAAATTGATAGAAATAGAAAATGGAATAATTAAAAATATAGAAGAGGTGGAATAAATGGAAATAAAAAATGAACAACATTATGATGCATCTGATATCCAAGTATTAGAAGGATTAGAAGCAGTACGAAAAAGACCTGGTATGTATATTGGTACAACTGATGTGAAAGGTTTACATCATTTAGTATGGGAAATTGTAGATAATGCCATTGATGAGGCCTTGGCAGGATATTGTAAAAATATTGAAATCATTATTAATAAAGATAATTCTATTACTGTAAAAGATGATGGACGAGGAATTCCAGTTGGTATTCATGCTAAAACAGGTATTTCTACTGTAGAGACAGTTTATACAGTATTACATGCAGGTGGAAAATTTGGTGGAGGTGGATATAAAGTATCCGGTGGTCTCCATGGTGTAGGTGCTTCTGTGGTAAATGCTCTTTCTACTCATGTAACAGTTACAGTTTATAAAGATGGTCATATTTATGAGACAAAATTTAAAGATGGTGGAAAAATTGAACAACATCTTACAATAATAGGTGATTGTGATATTAATAGAACAGGTACAACAGTTACATTTAAACCAGATCCACAAATTTTTGATACAGATGTTTATGATTATGACACACTGAAAGTTAGAACGAGAGAACTTGCATTTTTAAATAAAGGATTAAAGTTAACATTACGTGATGATCGTGATAATGAAGATACAACAGGAGAAACTTTCCTTTATGAAGGTGGAATTAGTGAATATGTTAGATTTTTAAATAAAAATAAAACACCAATTCATGAACAAATTATCCATTTGGAGGGGGAAGAAGAAGGAATTGTATTTGAAGTTGCAATGCAATACAATTCTAGTTATGTAGACAGTATTTATTCATTTGTAAATAATATAAATACTCATGATGGTGGAACTCATGAAGAAGGAGTTCGTCGTGCTTTAACAAGAGTAATCAATAATTATGCAAGAAAATCAAATTTATTAAAAGAAAAAGATGAATCTTTGACTGGAGATGATGTCAAAGAGGGACTTACTATGATAGTTTCTTGTAAGCATCCAAATCCTCAATTTGAAGGTCAAACAAAAGGAAGACTTGGGAATTCGGAGGTAAGAAAATTAGCAGATAATGTTTTTTCTGAAGGATTTGAAAGATTTTTAATGGAAAATCCAGAAGAAGCACGTATTATTGTAGAAAAAACAATGACAGCTGCTAGAGCACGTGTAGCTGCTAAAAAAGCGCGTGAATTAACTAGAAGAAAAAGTGATTTAGATGTTGTTAATTTTGGTGGAAAATTAGTTGACTGTAAAGATAAAGATCCATCAATATGTGAAATATTTTTAGTCGAGGGAGATTCAGCCGGAGGAAGTGCTATTAAAGGTAGAAATTCTATGACACAAGCAATCCTTCCTTTACGTGGAAAAATCTTAAATGTAGAAAAGGCAAGATTAGACCGTGCTTTAAGCAATGAAGAAATTAGAACAATTATTACTGCATTTGGTACAGGCGTTGGTCAAGAATTTGATTTAAGTAAATTAAGATATCATAAAATTATTATTATGACTGATGCCGATGTCGATGGATCACATATTCGTGTATTATTATTAACACTTTTCTATCGTTTCTTTAAACCAATTGTGGAAGCAGGACATGTCTATGCTGCACAGCCACCTCTTTTCAGTATTAAACATGGTAAGACAATTAAATATGTACTAAATGAAGAAGAGCGTGATGCTTATTTAGCTTCTTTATCTCCAAATACAAAATATGAAATTGCTCGTATGAAAGGTTTAGGAGAAATGGACGCTGAAGAATTAAATGAAACAACTATGGATATCAATAAGAGAATATTAAGAAAAATAACAGTGGAAGATACAATTGCAGCAGATGAAGCATTCTCTAAATTGATGGGCGAAGAAGTAGAACCAAGACGTCAATTTATTGAAGATAATGCAGTATATGTAGAAAACTTAGATATATAGTATGGTGGGTGAAATAAATGGATCATAGTAGAGATAGATTAGAAGAAAATAATATAGTAAAAGAAATAGAATCATCATTTTTGGAATATTCTATGAGCGTTATTGTATCACGTGCATTACCTGATTTAAGAGATGGTTTAAAACCAGTTCATAGAAGAATCTTATATTCTATGTATGAATCAGGATATACACCTGATAAACCACATAAAAAATCTGCCCGTATTGTCGGAGATGTTATGGGAAAATACCATCCACATGGAGATTCAAGTATTTACGATGCCATGGTTCGTATGGCACAAGATTTTAATTATCGATATTTATTAGTAGATGGTCATGGAAATTTTGGTAATATTGAAGGATACGGAGCTGCAGCAATGCGATATACCGAATCAAGATTATCTAAAATATCACTTGAATTATTAAGAGATATCAATAAAGATACAGTTAACTTTATGCCAAATTTTGATGAAACTGAAAGAGAACCAGAAGTGTTGCCATCTCGTTTTCCAAATATTCTTGTAAATGGAACAATGGGTATTGCGGTTGGTATGGCAACCAATATTCCACCACATAATTTAAAAGAAGTAATAGATGGATGTATTGCTTATATTGAAAATCCTGAAATTGATATAGATGGTTTAATGGAATATGTGAAAGGACCAGATTTTCCAACAGGCGGAATTATCCTAGGAAATAGTGGTATTCGTAAGGCATATGAAACAGGTCGTGGAACCATTACAATTCGTAGTAAAGCAACAATTGAGGAACAAAATGGTAAAACTTGTATTATAGTTGATGAAGTTCCATATGGAGTAAATACTTCTGAATTAAAAAATAAAGTAGCAGAGTTAGTTCATAATAAAGTAATTGAAGGAATTTCCGATTATCACACTGATTTAAAAGATGGTGTAAAAATTACAATAACTCTAAAAAAGGACGCAAATGCACAAGTTGTTTTAAATAATTTATATAAACATACTCAGTTTCAAGTAAATTACGGAATTATCTTCTTAATGCTTGATAATGGTGTTCCTAGGACATTAGGATTAAAAGATATTATTTCAAAATACATTAATTATCAAAAAGAAGTAATTATCAGAAGAGTTCGTTTTGATTTAGACAAAGCTGAAAAGAGAGTTCATATTTTAGAGGGATATAAAATTGCCTTGGATCATATTGATGATGTAATTAAAATTATTAAAGAAGCAGATACTGACGTTGATGCAAAAGAAAAATTAATTGCTAAATATGCATTCACAGAAATTCAAGCAGATGCAATTTTAGAATTAAAACTTCGTAGATTAACCGGATTAGAAAGAAGTAAAATAGAGGAAGAATTAAATGATTTACTAGCAAAAATTGCAGAATACAAATCTATTTTAGCATCTGAACAAAAAGTATTAGATATTATCAAAGAAGAACTTATTGAGATTCGTGATAAATATGGTGATGAAAGAAAAACAAAAATTGATATGACTGCCATTGACTATATTGAAGATGAATCTTTAATTCCAGTAGAAAATGTAGTTATTACACTAACTAATAAAGGTTATATTAAACGTGTAAATAGTGAAAATTATAAGAGTCAAAATCGTGGTGGAGTTGGAATTAAAGGTATGTCTACTAATGAAGAGGATTTCGCTCAACACTTGATTTCAATGACAACACATGATTATATTTTATTCTTTACAAACCGCGGTAAAGTATATCGATTAAAAGGATACGAAATTCCATTATTTAATAGACAATCTAAAGGATTACCTGTTATAAATTTATTACCAATTGAAAAAGACGAATATGTAACAGTAATGTTAAAAGTAGAAACTGAAGAAAAATCCTCATATTTTGTATTTTGTACACAAAATGGATTAGTAAAAAGAACAAATATTAATCAATTTGATAATATAAGAAGTAACGGTAAATTAGCAATTACTTTAAAAGAAGAAGATCAATTAATTTCTGTTAAGAAGACATCAGGTGAAAATGAAATTTTAATTGCTGCTTCAAACGGTCGTATGATTCGATTCAATGAATCTGAAATTCGTATTATGGGTAGAACTGCAGCAGGAGTAAAAGGAATTAATGTTGGCGACGGATATTGTGTTGGATGTGAAATTGCCGAAGCAGATCAACAAATTTTAGTTGTTACTGAAAAAGGTTTTGGAAAACGCACTGATATTAATCAATATCGTATGACACATCGTGGTAGTAAAGGTGTAAAAGCATTGAATGTAACCGAAAAGAATGGAAATATTGTTGCATTTAAATCTGTTACTGGTGATGAAGATTTAATGATTATTACTGATAGTGGAATTATTATTCGTCTACCATTAGAACAGGTATCTTCAACAGGAAGAGTTGCGCAAGGCGTTAAATTAATTCATTTAAAAGATGATCAAAAAGTAAGTACTGTTTCTGTAGTAGAAAAGGAAAAAATTGAAAATATTGAGGAAGAACAAAAATAATTGTTCTTCTTTTATGTTTCACGTGAAACATATTATAAAAATTCATATAAATATATTAAATATTATTAATATAGTCATATAAATTATATTTAAATAAAATATATATTAATAAATTATAATGTTTCACGTGAAACATTAAATAAATAGTTGATAATTAAAAAAAAATAGTATATATTATTAACGACACAACATTTATATTTGAACCAGGTCAGGATTGGAAAATAGCAGCCTTAAGGATCACTAAATGTGTGTGTCTTTTTGTTTAATTAGGTGATTTGAAATGAATTTTATGAATGTTGCATTAAAACAAGCAATTAAAGCATATAAAAAACAAGATGTGCCAGTAGGTGCAGTTATTGTAAAAGATAATAAAATAATATCTAAAGCTTATAATAAAAAAGAACTTAAAAAAAATTCTATTAAGCATGCAGAAATAATTGCGATTGAAAAAGCTTGTAAAAAATTAAAAACTTGGCATTTAGACAATTGTATTTTATATGTAACCTTAGAACCTTGCATGATGTGTACAGGCGCAATTATTCAATCTCGCATTCAAAAGGTAGTATATGCTACTGAAAATCCAAATCATGGATTTTTACAAAGTAATTATGATGTAAAAAAAATATATAATATTCAAATAGAAAAAAATAACGAAATTTATTCTAAAAAATCTTCTGAATTATTAAAATTATTTTTTAGAGAACAAAGAAAATAAAATTTTCTTTTCTTTTTATTAGTATAAAAAATAGTTTATCAATGGTATAATATTGTAGATGAGGTGATAAAATGTATCAGACTTTATATAGAAAATATCGACCAACTTGTTTTGATGAGGTTGTTGGACAAAAAATTATTGTAAGAACCCTTAAGAATACAATTGAAAATCATACATTGAGTCATGCTTATTTATTTACAGGCCCTAGGGGAACTGGGAAAACTAGTGTAGCTAAAATATTAGCAAAGACTGTAAATTGTGAAAATCTTAATGATTGTAAGCCTTGTAATAAATGTGTTAGTTGTACACAAATTAATAATAAACAATCAATTGATATAATAGAAATTGATGCGGCTTCTAACAATGGAGTAGATGAGATAAGAGAACTAAAAAGTAAGGTAAGTTTGGTTCCATCTGTTGGAAAATATAAAGTTTATATTATTGATGAAGTACATATGCTTACTACGGGTGCATTTAATGCTCTTCTAAAAACGTTAGAGGAACCTCCTGAACATATTATTTTTATATTAGCAACCACAGAACCTCATAAGATACCAGCAACCATCCTTTCTAGATGCCAACGCTTTGATTTTAAAAGAATTCCTGAAGAAGAAATTTATCAACGTTTAAAATATGTATCAGAAATAGAAAAAATAGAAATTGAAGATAATAGTTTAATGGAAATTGCTCGTTTAGCCGATGGTGGGCTAAGAGATGCTTTGAGTTTATTAGATCAAGTAATTGCTTATTCTAAAGATAAAGTAACTTTAGAAGATGTACATGAAATTAATGGAACATTGACACCGTTACAATTAAAAAATTTTATAGAATACTTAATTAATCATGATATTGAAAATTTATTTAGATTATTAGATCAATATGATCAAAATGGAAAAAATTTTGTAAAGTTATCAGAAGAATTAATTTTGTTTTTAAGAAATTGTTTACTTGCTTATACAGTACCTACTTATTTACAGGAAAAAGAAAGTAATATAAAATTTTACCAAATTCAAAATTTAAATAAAGATGATATTTTAAAATGGATCCAAGTATTGAATCAAACAATTTATAACATGAAGATATCAAGTCATCCTAAAATATTATTGGAAGTTGCTTTAATTGATTTAATGAATTTAGAAAAAATTGAATTAAAAAATGAATTAAAAAAAGAAGTTAAAGTAGAAAAAGAATTTAAAGAACCAACTGAAGAAGTTAAAAAATCAAAAGAATTAGAAGAAAAAATTGAAAAATCAATGGAAAAAGTAGAAGATAGACAAAATGAGAATAAGTCCCAAATAGATGAAATAATTGCAAAAGTAAAACATATAAGAATAAATAATACTTTGTGTAATTTTAACAAAAAGAGTCTGTTAGACTGGAAATCTAAATTAAATCAAATTGAAAACGAATTAACAAATCCAGAAAATGGACAAATTGCTTCTTTAATTCTAGATGGGGAATTAAAAGCTGTTGGAAATCAATATTTTATTTTTGTATATGAAAATAGTAGATTGTCTAACTTATTTAATGAACAATTATTATTGGTTGATTCATTTTTAAATTCAATTTATCATAATCCTATTCATGCAATTGCAACAAACACTGATGACTGGAATCGTATAAAAAAAGAATTTAATAGTAAAACAAAAACATATCAACTGGAAGAAGAGCCAATTGATTTATTAAAAATATTAAAAACGAAAGCAAA
Source organism: uncultured Bacilli bacterium (assembly GCA_947588975.1). Lineage (GTDB taxonomy): Bacteria > Bacillota_I > Bacilli_A > RF39 > UBA660 > UBA5026. The sequence goes on along the minus strand of CANQAF010000005.1, from coordinate 8,277 downwards.
TAAGTCAGAAATAGAAAATATGTTTGAAAACATAATACAATATGAAAATTAGAAAAGAGGAAATAATATGAATATACAAGCTATGATGAAACAAGCTCAAAAATTACAAAAAGATATGATGGAAGCAAAATCTCAAATCGATGAAACTGTCTTTGAAGGATCATCTTCTATTGTAACTGTTCAAGTAAAAGGAACTAAGGAACTAATTAGTGTAAATATTACAGAAACTGTAGATTTGGAAGATAAAGAAATGTTAGAAGATATGATAGTAGTAGCAGTAAACGATGCAATGAAAAAAATAGATAAAGCAACAGAAGAAAAAATGGGTAAATATACCCAAGGTATGCCAGGGTTATTTTAATGAATTATCCGATTTCTATTCGTAATTTGATAGAATGCTATAAAAAATTGCCAGGCATTGGTGAAAAAACAGCAGAACGTTTAGCACTTGCTACTCTAACAATGGATAAAGATATAATAGATTTGTTTTCAAAATCTATTTCTGATGTCAAATCAAAAGTAAAGAGATGTCAAAAATGTAATCATCTATCTGAAGATGATTTATGCGAAATCTGTAAGCAAAAAGGTAGAGATCAAAAAACAATTTGTGTTGTAGAAGATCCAAAAAACGTAGTTATATTTGAAAAAGTAGGAACTTATAAAGGCCTATACTTTGTTTTGGATGGCTTAATATCTCCATTAGATGGAATTAATCCAGAAGATATTAAAATTAATGATTTATTGGAAAGAATAGAAAAAGAAAAAATAGAAGAAGTAATTATTGCTGTAAAACCTAGTATCGAAGGGGAAACAACAGCACTTTATATTTCTAAAATATTGAAGGGACTACCTGTTAAAGTAACTCGTATTGCTCATGGTGTACCTCTTGGAGTAGATATGGAATATATTGATGCAATGACGTTAGAGTTAGCTCTTGAAAATCGTCAAGATGTATCATAAATAATAAATCTTGTCCATATATTAGACTAGGTGATAATATATGATAAAGAAAAGTTTGAATGTTTTAAAAAAAATTGTAATTAGTGGTTTTCTTCTATATGGCTATAATTTAATTACAGCACCTTTAAATATAATGATCCCAATTAATTTAATTACAATTTCTAGTTTAACAATATTAGGATTTCCCGCTTTATTTGCATTTATTTTAATCCATATTATTATATTTTGAGGTGAATTATGTTAGATGAATTTGTAGCAGAGCAAAAAATAGTATGTACTATATTAAAAAATTCAGTTGAGAAAAACAAATATTCTCACGCTTATCTTTTTGAAACAAATGGGTATAAAAATACGAATCAAGTAGCTTTAGCTTTTGCAAAATATTTATTATGTCCACATCATTATGCAAATTCATCTAAATGTGTCAATTGTACACAATGTAATTTAATTGATCAAAATATTTTTTCTGAAATACAGATTATTGAACCCGATGGAATGTGGATCAAAAAAGAACAATTAGATCAATTACAGAAAGAATTTATGAAAACGGCAATTCAAAGTCAATTACGTATTTATATTATTCATAATGCTGAAAAAATGAATGAACATGCTGCAAATTCTATTTTAAAATTCTTAGAAGAGCCAGCGCCTAATATTATTGCTATTTTAGTAACCGATAATATGTACCAATTATTAGATACTATTGTATCAAGGTGTCAAATTATATCTTTTGCAAAAAATGATGAAAGAAATCACACAATGGTAGAAAAAATCATGGATTTTGTCTATTTACCAATTACAGTGGACAAGCTTCAGGTTGAACAATATGTAGATACCGTTGTTCATTTTGCGAACTACTTGGAATCAAAAGGGAAAGATACCTTGTTAAATACACAATTAACGTGGCATTCTATCATTAATGATCGTGATAAAAATCTAATGGCATTTGAAATGTTATTATTATTTTATAAAGATATTTTGAATGTAAAGTTAAATCGTAAAGTCGAATTTTATGATGAATACCAAAAACAAATTCAAGATATAGCTGGTAAAAATACACTTAAACAATTAACAAAAAAATTAATGATTATAAATCAATTAAAGGAAAGAATAAAATTAAATGTAAATCAAAATTTACTAATCGATGAACTTATAATAGAAATGGGAGGTGTGTAATATGAAAGAAATCGTAGGTGTAATGATAGATACAGAAGAGAATATGTCATATTATGATACCAATGGGTTAAAATTAAAAGAAAATATTACTGTTATTGTGGAAACAGAAAAGAATATTGAATTTGGAAGAGTTTGTACAGAAGTTCACCCTTTGGATGAATCTAAACTTAAAGAACCTTTGCGTAAAATTATACGTATTGCAAGTAAAAATGATTATTATACTTATAAAAATAATAAGAAAAAAGCTTCAGAAGCATTAAAAAAATGTAAAGAATTAATCAAAAAATTAAATCTTGAAATGAGTGTGATTGATGCAATTTATACATTTGATAAAGATCAATTGCTATTTCATTTTACAGCCGACAATCGAATTGATTTCCGCGATTTAGCACGTGAACTTGCTTCAATTTATAAAACGAGAATTGAATTAAGGCAAATAGGTGTTCGAGATAAAGCAAAGAAAGTTTGTGGACAAGGTGTATGTGGGCAAAAATTATGTTGTTCAAGATTCTTAAATGAGTTTACATCTGTTTCTATTTCTATGGCAAAAAATCAAAATTTATCTTTAAATCCAACAAAAATAAATGGTGTATGTGGAAGATTACTATGTTGCTTAAAATATGAGGATGATGTGTATAAAGAATATCGTAAGGATTTACCAGAAGTAGGAAAAACTGTGGAACTTCCAGAAGGTAAAGGAAAAGTAACATTTGTTGATGTATTAGCAAGAAAATACACAGTAGAAATTCCTGATGTTGGTTTAGTTGAGGTACAAAAATGATAGTTTTAAACTATTTATTAGGATATGAAAATTTAAAAATATATCAAGATACTGATATGTTTCATTTTTCGTTAGATTCGGTTTTACTTCCTAATTTTGTTACAATGAATGCTAAAACAAAGAGTATTTTGGATATTGGAACAGGTAATGCAGTAATTCCATTAATTTTATCTACCAGGACAAAAGCATATATTACAGGAGTAGAACTTCAAGTAAAATCATATCATTTAGCAGAAAAAACAGTTGCGTATAATCATTTAGAACGACAAATTACTCTTATTAATAAAGATATTAAAGAATATGCAGCTGCTTGTGAATCTGATACTTATGATGCTATTACTTGTAACCCTCCTTTTTTTGAAGTCAGTGAAAAAGCTCATTTAAGTGATAGTGAAGAAAAAGCGATTGCACGTCATGAAATTATGCTTAATTTAGAAGATATTATGAAAATAAGCAAAAAATTACTTAAAAATAATGGATTACTTGCTATTGTTCATCGACCAGAAAGGTTGCTTGATATTTTAACTTTAATGCGAAAATATAATATAGAACCTAAAAAAATTCAATTTGTGTATCCAAAACGCAATAAAAACGCAAATATTATATTAATAGAAGGATCTAAGAATGGGAAACCAGGGTTAAAAATATTATCTCCTATTTATACTCATGAAGAAAATGGAGAATATACTAAGGAAGTGCAAGCTTATTTTGTAAGAGGTGAGAATCATGTCACAGAAGAGTTATGATGGAAGCCCTACTGTATATCTTATTCCAACTCCAATTGGAAATATGGAAGATATTACACTACGTGCCTTACATATATTAGAACTAGTCGATGTCATATTTTCTGAGGATACACGTGTTACATCATTATTATTGAAACATTATAATATTCAAAAAAAGTTAATTTCAAGTCATGAATATAATGAATCTAAGAATATTACGAAATTGTTATCTTATTTGAGTGAAGGAAAACAAGTTGGTATTGTTAGCGATCAAGGAACCCCTGTAATTAGTGATCCTGGCTATGAGCTTGCACGTGCGGCAATTGAAAATGGATATAATGTTGTTGGATTGCCAGGACCTACGGCTTTAATTCCTGCTTTAGTTACATCTGGAATTCAACCAATGCCGTTCTATTTCTATGGTTTTTTAAATAGTAAAGATGGAAAACGAAAAAAAGAGTTAAAGAATTTGCAGAAAGTTCCTGCTACTTTGATTTTTTATGAAGCCCCACATCGTATTCAAAAAACACTTAAAGATATGCTTGAAATTTTGGGAAATAGAAAAGTTTCAATTTCCCGGGAAATAAGTAAGAAATATGAGGAAATATATAGGGAAACTCTCGAAAATGTCATCGGACAAGTTATTGACATTAAAGGAGAAATTGTTATAATTGTAGAAGGTAATTTTCAAGGGGAAAATCATGACAACTTGACAATTATTGAACACATAAATTTGTTTTTGAAAGAAGGAATGCCTGTCAAGGACGCAATTAAGCAAGTTGCACATGATCGTGGACTTCCTAAAAATGAAGTGTATCAAGAGTATCACAGAGGTGAATAAGATGAAATTAATCGTAGGTTTGGGAAATATTGGGAAAGAGTATGAAGGAACCAGACATAATGTTGGCTTTATGGCGATCGATGCAATTGCTGCCGCTAATAATATAGAAATTAAATCAGAAAAATTTGGCGGTAAATATGCAATTTTAAATAAAATGGGAGAAAAAATTATTTTTTTAAAGCCACAACGTTTTATCAATTTATCTGGTGAGGTATTAAAAAAATACATTGATTTTTATCAGATTTCAGTAGATGATATTTTTGTAATTGGAGATGATTTAGATTTGCCAGTTGGAACATTCCGCTTAAGATATCAAGGAGGAAGTGGAGGGCACAATGGTTTAAAAAATATTGAACTTCATTTAAAAACGCAACAATATAAAAGAATGAAGATTGGAATTTCTAATAATAAACAAATGGATACCAAAGATTATGTACTTGGAAAATTCAGTCAAGAGGAAAAAGAAAAAATAAATGAAATTATTCATTTATGTCCAAAAATTTTTGACGATTTTTTAACAATGACTTATGATAATGTCATGAATCAATATAATAAGAAATGATACAATGTATCATTTTTGTCGTGAAAGGAGAGTTTGTATGAGTCTATGGAATACAATATATCATGAGATTCCTGATGCGACCCAGATAAATGGTCTTACATTAGAAATGAAAGCAATTTATATAAGTCAGTCATTTTTAGAAAACAATGACTCTATTTTAGTGGTAACGAATTCTTTATATGAAGCAAATTCTCTTTATCAAGCAATTTTACACTATACAGATCATGTATTATTGTTTCCTATGGATGATTTTTTAACGAGTGAAGCTCTTGCAATCTCACCCGAATTCAAGTATAGTCGCTTAGATGTTATTTACCAACTAATACAAGGTGAAAAAAATATTGTAATAACAAATTTAATGGGATATTTACGTTATCTTCCTGAAAAGCAAAAATTTCAAGATTATACAATTAAAATTGAAAAAAATCATGATTATCCTATGGATGAATTAGTTCATCAATTAAATATAATGGGTTATCAAAGGGAAACAATTGTAACAACTACAGGTGAAATGGCAGTACGTGGATTTGTAATTGATATATTTCCTTTTCAAGAAAAATACCCAATTCGTTTAGAATTTTGGGGCGATACGGTTGATTCTATTCGTTCTTTTGATCCAGAAACACAATTAAAGATTGAAGATTTAAATTCTGTATGTATAGAACCAATTACAGAATTTTTAGTAGATACAAAAGAAGAACAACCTTATCGTACTTTACCAAATTATTTGAAAGTGACTAATATTTTAGGATTTTTTGAAAAGAAAAATGTTATCTTTTCTGACTATCATCAAATTGAGGTTGGATACCAAACATTACTAGATGAAATTTTTCATTATAATTTGACTAAAGAGTTGCCGGGAGATACTCTTTATATGCACGATTTTTATCAATTATCTTATGAAAATCCAAAATATCTTGAAAATTTTGATGATACATTGAATTGCGTAAATAATACAGTAAGTATTATATCACGTGAAATCGAACCATTTTCCAAGAATATTTCTGATTGGAAAAAGAGATTTCAAAATTATCAAAAACAAAAGAAATTGATCATCATCTGCCTATCCAGTCGTTTTCAATATAATAAGATTGTTGATGAATTAAATTTAAGTAATATGATATTAACTAATATACACGATATTTATCCCGATAAAATTAATTTTGTACTTTTTTCAATTGAAAAAGGATTTGAATTTGGCGACTATATAGTGATAAGTGAGCAAGATCTATTTTCTCATAAAGAACGTATGGTTCCTTACAAAAGTCATTTTAAATTAGGTACGAAAATTCGCGATATTAACAAATTAAATATAGGAGATTATATTGTTCACAGTATTCACGGAATTGGAAGGTATATTGGTTTAAATACACTTACCAAAAACGGACTTAAGAAAGATTATCTGACTGTGGAATACAAAGATGGAGATAAATTATATATACCTGTTGAAAAGATGGAATATATCAGCAAATATTCTTCAAATGAGGGAATTGTTCCAAAAGTAAATAAATTAGGAAGTACAGAATGGGAAAAGACTAAGAGCCGTATTCGTAAAAAGTTAGAAGATATTGCAGGTAAATTGTTGGAATTATATGCCGCAAGGGAAGCAAGTGCCGGTTTTGCTTTTGGTCCGGATAATGAAGACCAAATTGCTTTTGAAAAAGAATTTCCATATGAAGAAACTTTAGATCAGTTAAAGGTAACTGATGAAATTAAGCATGATATGGAACTTCCTAGGCCAATGGATCGTTTATTATGTGGTGATGTTGGATATGGGAAGACTGAAGTTGCTTTTCGTGCTGCTATGAAAGCAGTGTTATCTGGGAAACAAGTAGCGATTTTATGTCCTACTACTATTCTTTCTAACCAACATTATCAAAATGCTTTAGATCGTTTTAAAAACTTTCCTGTTGAAATTGTTTTATTAAATCGTTTTGTAAGTGCGAAGAAAGTTACGCAGATTAAGAAGGAAATACAAAGGGGAACAGTAGATATTGTCATTGGTACACATAGAATTTTAAGTGATGATATTGTATTTAAAGATTTAGGATTACTTATTATTGATGAGGAACAGCGTTTTGGAGTAAAACATAAAGAAAAAATAAAAGAACTTAAAAATAATATTGATGTTTTAACTTTATCTGCAACGCCAATTCCAAGAACTTTACAAATGTCTATGGCGGGAATTCGTAATTTGTCTTTAATTGAAACACCACCTATTAATCGTTATCCAGTACAAACTTATGTTTTAGAGGAAAATCAACATATAATTAAAGATGCGGTATATAAGGAACTATCCCGAAATGGTCAAGCATTTATTTTATATAATAAAATTGAAGATATGGATCTTAAATTGAGGGAAATGGAGCGATTATTGCCAGATGCTAGAATTGTATGTGCACATGGTCGCATGTCTAAAACAGAGTTAGAAAATGTAATGTTGCAGTTTACAAATCATGAATATGATGTTTTGTTATGTACTACTATTATTGAAACTGGAATTGATATTCCAAATGTAAATACACTAATTATTATAGATGCAGATCATTTTGGATTATCTCAACTATACCAAATTAGAGGTCGTGTTGGCCGTAGTGATAGAATCGCTTATTGTTATTTGATGTATCATAAAGGAAAGTCTTTATCCGATGTTGCAACAAAACGTTTACGTGTTATCAAAGACTTTACAGAATTGGGTAGTGGTTTCGCAATTGCGGTAAGAGATTTATCGATACGTGGTGCAGGTGATATTTTAGGAAGCGAACAAGCTGGATTTATTGATTCAATTGGGATTGAATTGTATTTAAAAATGTTAGAAGAAGAAGTCGCCAAATTAAAAGGGAAACCTATTATTTCAGACGAAGTAAAAGAAGAAATGCCTCTAATTGAAGTTGAAACTTCTATTTCAAATGAATATGTAGAAGAAACTGACTTAAAGATTGAAATTCATAAAAAAATTAATCAAATTGAGAATGAAGAAGATTTAGATCGTATTGATAAAGAATTAGAAGATCGATTTGGTAAAGTGTCTGAAAGTATGAAGATTTATATGTATGAGGAATGGTTTGAAAAATTAGCAAAAGAATTTGGTATTCGCCGCGTGAAACAAACTAGTAATTTTATAGAAATAACATTACCAAAGGAATTTACAGAACAAATCAATGGGGAACAACTATTCTTAGAAGTAAATGAATTATCAAGAATGTTTCGTTTTTCCATGAAATTAGGGTGC
>CANQAF010000004.1 GCA_947588975.1 uncultured Bacilli bacterium | reverse complement strand
ATAAAAGTAAATTCTCTTCATTCATTTTGTGTTCCAAATACTAAACTACATGTATCTGCTCGTAGCGATGATGAAATCATTGAAGCAATTGAAGACAAAAGAAAAACATTTTTTTTAGGTGTTCAGTGGCATCCAGAACTCTTAGATGATAAAAACACAGATAAATTATTTACCTATTTTATCAATAAATTATAATAAAGCATTTGGAAAAATATAGGGTACAATTTTTAAAAAGAGGTAATAAATATGAAAGAAGAAATACTTAATTTTTATAAAAAAACAAGTTTATATACAGATTTAGGACTATATAGGGATTTTGCTATAAATTTACCGAACGATATTACGGAATTATGTGTTCTTAATAGGAATCAATTAATTCATCCATTTGATCTTAAAGATAAAGAAGAAAGAAAAAATAAAAATAGTTTTTATGGAGATATGACTAAAATTCCAGAAACTACTTTGATATTCGAGAATGATTTATTTCCAACTGCTATAGCTATGTTATCAGAATTACTAAGAAGAGATTCAAAGTATTCAGTGGATAGAGATATATTAGATAAAATACATGTATGTTGTAGAGAGACATCTATTTTATTGATAAGTATTTTAAAAGCAAAAGGAATACCTGCTAGGTGTCGTAGTGGTTTTACTCATTATATAAGTGAAATAGATGGTGCAGGTGATCATTGGATAGTGGAATTCTATGATCAAAAAGATAAAAAATGGAAATTAGTTGATCCAACTATGTGTTATGATGAACAAATATTAAAAGAATATAATATTGATTTTAATCTAACTGATATGCCAAAAGAAAAATTTATTTTTAGCGCAGAAGCCTATCTTGGACTTAGAAACGGAAAATACAAAAGCAAAGATATTTATTACTTTTCTAATCCTTATACATATGGTATTAAAGCAGCTATTAGAGGTTTATTTTATGACTTTCATTGTTTGATGAATGATGAAATTATCTTTTTACAACAGCCTAAATATTTACGTGATAAAGATTTCGAATTAACTGAGGAAGAATTAAAAGAATTAGATAATCTCGCTACATTAATGCTTGCACCTAATGATAATTTTGATAAATTATTAACATTATGGAATAACAATCCAAAATTTAGAATAATGTCAGGTGGAATGAATTAATTAATTTTATAAGAATTAGAATTGTGAACTGAAAACTTAAGATTAAGCTAAAAATATTATATGTTGATTTAGAAAATTTAGATAAAAAATTGTAGATAACTTTCTCAATCGCACTAAATTGTTACCAAACTCGGATTTTTAGTTCGAGTTTTAAAATGTTCAACAATATGATAAAATAATATTGATGGTGGTGGTATAAATGTATGATGTAGTGATTGTAGGAGCAGGTCCTGCAGGCTTGTTTGCAGCTTATGAGTTATCAGAAAAAAATAAAAATTTAAAAATTTTAATGTTAGATAAAGGAAAATTTGCTCAAAATCGAGTTTGTCCAATGAATAAAACAGGCCATTGTGTCAATTGTAATCCTTGTGCTATTTTATCAGGTTATGGTGGAGCTGGTACGTTTTCAGATGGGAAACTTAACTTTATTCCTAAACTTGGGAAGTCAGATTTATTTAAATATGTGTCTCGAAGTGAAGCATATCAGTTAATTGATGATACAGAGACAATATTCAATCGATTTGGCATGGATTCTGATGTCTATCCATCCAATATGGATCAAGCCAAAAATTTAGAAGAAAAAATTGCCCGTGTGGGTGCCAACTTACTTATTATTAAACAAAAACATTTAGGTAGTGATAAGTTACCACAATATATTCAAAACTTTACGGAATATTTGAAAGATAACCATATAGAAATGTTAGAAAATGCAGATGTAATCGATATTTTAGAAGAAAATGGAATTTATCATGTTACTTATAAAATGGGCTCTAAAGAAGAAAAAGTAGATGCGAAATATGTGGTTGTAGCTCCTGGTAGAACAGGTGCTAAATGGATCCAACAATTAGCGGATCAATATCATATTCCATATACTTCACAAAGTATAGAAATCGGTGTAAGAGTAGAAGTGCGTAAAGAGATTTTATCCGCAATTACGGATGTGATTTATGATCCAACAATATTTATTAAAACAGATACATACAATGATGAAATTAGAACTTTTTGTACCAATCCTGGAGGATTTGTTGCAAAAGAAAATTATAATGGGTATATCTGTGTCAATGGGCATGCATTAAAAGATATCAAATCTGATAATTCTAATTTTGCATTTATATCTAAAGTGAATCTAACAGAACCTGTTACCAATACAAGAGAATATGGAGAATCGATTGCCAAAATTGCCAATACATTAGGTGATGGGAAACCAATTATTCAAACATTAAGAGATTTGAGAATGGGTAGAAGAAGTACCATGAGTCATATTCAAAAAAGCTTTATTGAGCCTACTTTAAAAGATGTAGTAGCAGGTGATCTTGCTTTGGTATTGCCACATCGTATTGTTATCAATATCCTAGAAGGTTTAACTATTCTAGATAAAATTATTCCCGGTGTCAATAATGGTGAAACTTTATTATACGGACCAGAAATTAAATTTTTCAGTAATGAAATTCAAACCGATAACCATATGAAATTAGAAGGACATAATATATATTTTATTGGTGATGGATCTGGTAAAGCAGGTAATATTGTGACAGCTGCTGCAACAGGATTAATTGCTGCTAGAGATATATTAGAAAAATATTAAAAAATACTCATTAGAGTATTTTTTAATTGTTAAGTAAACATCATCAACACAATTTGCAAAATAAAATAAGCATTTATATATTGTTATAGAATATATTACTATTACATTTATATTTTATAATATAATATGTAGATAAATGTAAATATGATATTGAAAAAAGAAATATCGTAGATTTGTTATTGAAGTTGTGTAATTACTAGATGAGTATAAATTGGACGGGTGCCTCCTGCATTTGACGTAATTGTAAGCGCAGTTTCATTCCCGGACAGATTACATACTGTTAAAATAGAATTAATTACAGTAGTTGTCACAATACTGATACTTACAATTTGTGAAGTACCAGTTGCACGATCAACTACTGTGTATTTTAAGTCTGTTCCATTAAGTGTAAGTAGTAATTGTCCAGTTTCATTCACTCCGACTTGAAACAATATTTGATAAATACCAATTTCTTCTAAATTAAATGAACTGTCATTGATTCTAGATATTCCCGATCCACAATTTGGACCATCTTATGGAAAACTCACATCGGTTCCTACGGAAACAGTAGCAACGTTATTTGGAGGCATAATGGCATAAAATCCGCATAATTTAGTGAATTTCCAGCAGGTCTTGTTGGTCCAATTGAACTAGGTGGGACCATTTACCAAATAGGGCAAGGATAGAGTTTGTAACAGTCACATATATTTTTGTTTTCACATGAATCTATCTGATTTTTAGAAGTGTTGTGATTTTGATTGAATGAGCAAAAAAGTGATTGATTCATCATTTTCTCCTTTCCGTTTGTATGCAAATATTCAATTTATTTTATGTAAATCAACAAGAATTGACACAAATTTGGTATACTATAGATAATAGATAGTGGGGATTTATATGAAATGGATAAAATTAAGTATTATGTTATTAGTAGTTATTGTAGTTGGAAAGTATGGTTGGAGCACATATACACAATATAATGAAAGCAAGCAAAAGATGGAAGTTATAAGAACCCAAATGGAACAACTTACATTGGAACAAAAAATTGCACAAATGTTTATTGTATCTTATCAAAAGGAATCAATAGATGAACAACTAGAATCTATATTATCTTTAAAACCGGGTGGATTTATATTATTTAAAGATAATTTTACTACTTATGAAAATACATTACAATTGATTGAAACAATCAAAAATAGTGCATATATACCTATGTGGATAGCTGTTGATCAAGAAGGTGGGCGTGTACAAAGACTGACCCCAACAGAACAATTGCAGGCAACTTTAATTCCTTCAATGGCTGTTTTAGGAAAAACGAAAGATACGCGACTTGCATATGAAGTAGGGACTGTAATTTCTGAAGAATTGCGAGTATTTGACGTAAACATGGATTTTGCGCCTGTATTAGATGTTGTAGAAGATCCAAATAATCAAGTCATTGGAGATCGTAGTTTTGGAAGTGATCCTAACATAGTAGCTGATATGGGAATATCTCTTGGTAAAGGTCTTGAGGATCATCATGTATTGGCTGTTTATAAGCATTTTCCAGGACATGGTGCTACGATAACAGATTCTCATTATGAATTACCAGTAATTACAAAATCCAAAGAAGAATTGTATGCTGTTGATTTGGTTCCATTTCAAAAAGCAATTGATCAAGGTGCTAAAGTGATGATGATTGGCCATTTGGCAGTACCTAGTTTAACTGGTGATGACACGCCAGCATCTTTATCAAAACCAGTAATTACGGATTTATTAAAAACAAAAATGGGATTTCAGGGACTTGTTATAACAGACGCACTCAATATGAAAGCTTTAACCGATCACTATACAGAAAAACAAATTTATGAAATGGCCATTTCGGCAGGAGTAGATATATTGCTTATGCCATCTGATTTAGAACGTGCAATTACATATGTAAAAGAAAGTATTCAAGAAGGAATCATTACAGAAGAACAAATTAATCAATCAGTAGAAAAAATATTAAAGTTTAAATATCAATATATGAAAGAAGATTCATTCAGTAAAGATATTTTAAATAGTGAAGAGCATCAAAAAATAGTATCTAAAATTTCTACTGGCGAGTAAAAATTTATTTTCATAAAATTTTATTTGTGGTAAAATAGGTTAGGATAGAGGTGTATATATATATGGAAAGTACTCAACCTATATTAGAGGTAATAGATGAAAACGGTCAAAAACAATCTGTTGAAATTGTATTTTCTTATCAAGATGAAATTACTCAAAAAGAGTATGTTATATATACAAAAAATGAAAAAATGCCAAATGATATGGTAGTATTGTATGCTTCATTAATTACAGTGAACGATAATACCATGAAGTTTGAAAATATTTCTGATGATGAATGGAATATGTTAAAAGGTAAAATGCGTGATGCAATTCATAATTGAAAAGAGGAATAAAAGATGGATGAAGAATTATTAGAACAAGAAAGTCAACTTAGACAACAATTAAGAGAACTTGATTTTCCAATCATACAAATACTTGGAAAACGTACTTGTATGGTAAAAGAAAATATGAAAAATCAATTATCCTGTAAAAATACTAGTGATAGACTTACTTGCCAATTAGAAAAAGTTCGCCAAAAGAAAAATATCTTGGATCGATTGTATGAAATAGAAATTATCAAACGTAATAAGCGCATGCCTTTGGAACAAAATAAAAATTATATAGAAAATAGTATGATTTCTCAACAAAATATGTTAATTGGGAAAAAAGCAAATCAACTATCATCTGAAGAAAAAGAAGAAATTCGTTCTATGATTGATGAAGAAAAATCTCAATTGAATCGTTTAAATAAAGAGATTCAACAATGTAGTGCTCATAAATCATTAGAATATTATGAAAGCCGTATTCAAAAGTTAGATGCTTTAAAACAAAAATTGAATAGAAAACTTGGAAATAGTATTCAGAAAGCAGAGAATATGGGGTTAACCTCTGTTCAAGTAGAACATCCAATTATGAATTCAGATGTTTCTAAAGAAGCATCAAATCCTATATCATACAATGATGCAGAGATGCAGTATCGCCAACAAGTATATGGTGAAGTTAACGGTATTTTGGATGCCTCTGTTGGGGATACAAAAGGTCGTGAGCAATTCTTAGGAATATTAGGATCATTTCACCGTATGTTCCATAAATTTGGAAGTAATAAAAAAGAAGGTAACCAAAAGGAGAAGAAAATATAGCTTCTTTTTTTGTTGTATTTTTAATTGTGTAATAGTATAATTTAATTAAGGTGATGTTCGGTGTTTTATATTTGGATTGCAATTGTGATTTTATTAACTATTGTGGAGGTTATGACGGTTAATTTGACTACAATATGGTTTGTTGCTAGTGGAATTTTATCACTTGCTATATCATTTATAAGTGATAATTTTATATTACAAGTTGGCATATTTTGTATTGTAGGTATTTTATTATTAATTACGACAAGACCCATTTTAAAAAAATGGTTGTCTACAAAAAATGTAAGTACTAATTTGGATCGTATCATTGGTATGAAAGGAATTGTAACAGAAGAGATAGACAAAAATGGCACTGGGGAAGTAAAAGTGGATGGTAAAAGGTGGACAGCTTATGCCAATAAAAATATAAAGGTTGATAGTACCGTTAAGGTATTATTAATAGATGGTGTAAAAATTAAAGTAGAGGAATGGGAGGATTAGACTATGGAAATTTTTATTACATTACTTATTTTAGTTGTAGTATTGGTACTTCCAAATATAAAAGTAGTACCACAGGCAAAAGCTTATGTATTGGAACGTTTGGGTTCTTATTCTCAAACATGGCAACATGGATTACATGTTAAGATACCATTTTTGGATCGTATTGCGAATGTAGTAACACTAAAAGAAATTGTAAAGGATTTTGACCCACAACCTGTTATTACAAAAGATAATGTAACCATGCAAATTGATACTGTTGTATATTATCAAATCACAGATGCAAAGTTATACACTTATGGTGTAGAAAATCCAATTAATGCAATTGAAAATTTAACCGCTACGACATTACGTAATTTAATTGGAGAATTAGAACTAGATCAAACATTGACTTCAAGAGATATTATTAATTCTAAAATGCGCTCTATTTTGGATGAAGCAACAGATCCATGGGGAATTAAAGTAAATCGTGTGGAAGTAAAAAATATTATTCCACCGCGTGATATTCAAGAAGCTATGGAAAAACAAATGCGTGCAGAACGTGAAAGACGTGAAAAAATTCTCCAAGCTGAGGGAGAAAAGAAATCTAATATTTTAATTGCTGAAGGAGAAAAAGAAAGTGCTATTTTAAGAGCAGAAGCAAAAAAAGAAGCACAAATCCGTGAAGCTGAAGGAGAAGCGGAAGCTATTTTAAAACTTAAAACAGCGGAAGCAGAGGGTATTAAATTATTAAAAGATGCAAAGGCTGACCAAGCGGTGCTTACTTTAAAAAGCTTTGAAGCTTTGTCAAATGTCGCAAATGGGCAAGCAACTAAAATTATTGTTCCATCCGAATTACAAAATATTGCAACACTTAGTACTACTGTATCAGAATTGTTTAAAAAAGAAAAATAATGAAACTTCAATTTTCAAATTTTGGGAAGTTTGTTCAAGTTTTATGTTGGCCAATTGTTGTTGCATTAGGCCAATTTTTCATTGTTGCAATATTATCTTTTTTCTTTATGCAAGGTCAACTAAACGATTTAAAGAAAATTTATCCTTATGAATCAGAAGAGCAGATAATTGAACGTTTAAATCAATTGGAATTGGAAGAACCTTTAAATGCCTATATAGAGTCTCATATGATATATGTATTTGGATTCAATATTTTATTAACAGTGTTTTTTATCAAAAAATACCATAAATTTCATATTCAGAAAAAAAATTATCCAGTTAAAAAACTTCCAAAATTGATTTTAGCAGCTATTACCTTTTGTATTTTATTTCATATCATATTGATCTTTTTAGGTATGAGATATCAAGTAAATAGCAATGTCTCTTTTTGGATATTTGTTATATTTGAAGGAGTAATAGGTCCAATTTTAGAAGAATATTTATTTAGAGGAATTATATACCATAAATTAAAAGATATTTACCCTATTAAAACTGCTATGATATTATGTACTGCTATTTTTGCATTGTTCCACGGTAATTTACTGAATATTGTATTTGCTTTATTATTAGGAGGAATTTTAATTATTTTATATGAAAAATATCATAATATTTATGTTCCATGTTTATTTCATATTTTGGTAAACTTAACTTCATTATTATTAGTTCCATTTTTACAAAATATTCATTTTATTTTTATGATTACTTTATGTATAGTAGCTATTTACATATTATATTACTTTTTAAAAGATGATATAGTAAAATCTTAAATCTGTTAAGGGAGTTCATCCCTTTTTTGTTTCAATTGAGTGATAATTCTTTTAAAAATAAAAAAACTCTAAAGGAGTTTTTTATTTATCTAGCTTCTACAATTAACTTGATGGCAGTTCTTTCTTCTCCGTCAATTACAATATCTGTAAAAGCCGGAATACAAATTAAATTTTTTCCGCTAGGTGCTACAAATCCACGTGCGATTGCAATTGCTTTAATTGCTTGATTGAGCGCTCCCGCACCAATTGCTTGAATTTCAACAGATCCTTTTTCTCTAAATACGTTTGCAAGTGCTCCTGCTACTGAATTAGGATTAGATTTTGCGCCAACTTTAAGTGTTTCCATAAATATATCTTCCTTTCTTAGTTACATTAAATCATATGAATGTAAACATAAATTATGAACTATTTTTCATAGAACAAATAAATTAGGCAATAATAAGTATAGGAGACTTGATTTTATGAAAATATTAGATTTTATATGGAAAGCAGAAAATCCTAAATCATATTCAGATTTATATATGCGCTCTTTAATTGCGGAGAGAAAAAATTGTCAAAGCAGAATGATGAGTTTATTTATGTTGATGCAACCAGATCATGAAGATATGTATCAAGATGAAATTTTAGAAATGGAAGCAAGACTAGAATTATTAGATACTTATATACGCTTATATGGCAAAAATAAATAAATTTACAAGTAATGGAAAACATAGTATAATAAAATTGAATTGAGGGATACTATGCAAGAAGAGATGAAACGAGATATTATTTTAGATCATTATCAAAATCCCAGAAATAAAGGATTAATCAATGATGATAGTTATATAAAAGCAGATACCAACAATGAGTCTTGTATTGATGAGATTCATTTAATGGTTAAAATCGAAGATGGAATAATTGTGGATGCAAAATTTGATGGAGAGGCTTGTGCTATTTGTACGAGTTCTAGTTCTATTATGGTAGAAACACTCATTGGAAAAACAGTAGAAGAAGCAATTACTATTTATGAAAATTTTAATCATATGTTAAACGAAGAACCATATAATGAAGAATTATTGGAACAAGCCTATGTATATAATGATATTTATAAGCAACCAAATCGTAAAAAATGTGCATTATTGCCATGGTGGGGATTTGAAAAAGTAATAAACAAATATAAAAACAAAGAAAATCAATAAAAAAGAATGATTTTCTTTTTATTTTGTTCATAATTTAGTATAATAGAAAAGAAGGTGAACTGATATGAAAACAATCGAGAAAAGTTTAAATGAAGAAAAAGTTAGAAAAATATCAGAATATAAGCATGAACCTGATTGGATGACTGCTTTCCGTCTTCAAGCATATCGTAAATTTGAGGAATATAAAAATCCTACTTTTGGGCCACCTCTTTCGATTAATTTTGATTTATTTACTTATTATAAAAAAGTAACAGATTCGGTAAAGAATAATTGGAAAGATGTAAAGAAGGATATTCAAGAAACGTTTTGTCAAATAGGTCTCATCGATTCAGAAAAAAAATATCTGGATGGCGTTGGTGCTCAATTTGAAAGTGAAGTTGTATATCACAATATGATTCAAGAACTGGTAGATAAAAAAGTCATTTTTTGTGATACTGATACTGCATTAAGAGAATATCCTGAGTTATTTCAAAAATACTTTAATCAATTAGTCAAATATGATGAAAATAAGTATACTGCATTAAATAGTGCAGTATGGAGTGGGGGGACATTTATTTATGTGCCACCACATACCAAAATAGATCGTCCATTACAAAGTTATTTTCGTATTAATAGTAAAAATATGGGTCAATTTGAACGTACTTTGATTATTGTAGATGAGGGTAGTGAGCTACATTATATGGAAGGATGTACAGCTCCTACTTATACATCAGATTCTTTGCATGCAGCTGTTGTAGAAATTTATGTAGGGAAAAATGCTAAGTGTCGTTATACTACAATTCAAAATTGGTCAAGTGATGTTTATAATTTAGTGACAAAAAGAGCAATTGTTGAAGAAAATGGTCTAATGGAATGGATTGATGGTAACATTGGGTCCAAAATTAATATGAAATATCCTTGTTGCATTCTAAACGGAAGAGGAGCCAAAGGCAATTGTATTAGTATTGCTGTTGCAACTGAAAATCAAATTCAGGATACAGGAGCAAAAATGATTCATTTAGCGCCAGAGACTACAAGTAATATTATTAGTAAGTCAATTGCTGCTAAAGGAGGAAATGCCTCATATCGCGGTACAGTCCATATAAACAAAAAAGCAATTAACTCTTATGCTAAAGTAAAATGTGATACTATTATTTTAGATGATATATCTAAGAGTGATACCATTCCTACCAATATTGTAGGTAATGATACTTCTAATTTAGAGCATGAGGCCACTGTATCAAAAATTAGTAAAGATAAATTATTCTACTTAATGAGTAGAGGCATCCCTGAAGAAAAGGCTAAAGAACTTATTATTATGGGATTTATGGATCGTTTTCGTGAAGAGTTACCAATGGAATATGCAGTGGAGTTAAATCACTTAATGAAAAATTATTTTTAAAAATTTAAAAAATAACAGAATTCCAAAAAGGTTTTAGATGAAAATGATAATTTTTAGAAATCTGTAAAACCAATTTTCAAAATGATATAAAATATTGATAGAAAAAACAAGGAATTATGCATTTGCAATCCTTGTTTTTGTTTTGTATGATGTCTCTAGAAAGGAGGAAAACTTATGCTAAATCAAACAATCTTAGTCGGTAGACTTGTAAGAGATCCTGAGTTATATGAGACAGAAAATGGCAATAAAATTACCAATATTACGTTAGCTGTTCCAAGAAGTTATAAAAATGTAGATGGTGAATATGAAACAGATTTTGTCAACTGTGTGCTATGGCGTGGTGTTGCAGAAAACGCTGTAGAATACTGTAAAAAAGGAGATTTGCTTGGAGTAAAGGGACATTTACAAACGAGAACTGTCCAATTAGATGAGGAAACAAAACGACAAGTTATGGAAGTTGTTGCGGAGAAAGTTACTTATCTTTCGAGCAAAAAAAATGACTAAGTTGTCTTGGTCAATTGTTTAACGGTATCTTCATAGAATAATGTATCAGGTGTTGTATTAAATACTTCCGCCATTTTCATTGCAAGTTCGTAAGTGATGCGCCTTTTCCCTTGTTCAATTTGCCAGTAGTAAGTTTTACTAATACAAAGCTTACGGGCCATCATTTCGCAACTATAGCCTTTATCTAAACGGTGTTGTTTTAAAACATGCATCATACATTTCACCTTCCATGTTTATTATACGTTAACCAAAATTGAATAGCAAGAAGCAAAGTTAATTTATCGTTAACAAATAGCGTAGATTGAAAAAATATTTAAAAATATGTTATAATGTTAGCAAATAGAGAACGGAGGCATCATGATGATTAATGGTGAATTGATTAAACGTATTCGAATCGAAAGAGGACTTTCACAAGAAGAATTAGGAAACTTATTAGGAGTAACTAAAGTATCTATATGTGGTTATGAAACAGGTACAAGGACTCCTACGATGCAAATGTTTTTAAAATTATTAGACATTTTAAACGTCACTCCAAATCAATTAATAGGTCAAGAAATTATGACAGTTGCAGAAGGGCAAGAACCATATGAGTTTCCAATTACGAAACAAGAATTAACAATGATTCAAAAGTATCGACATGATGAATGCTTCCGTATGTATGTGCAAAAAGAACTAAAATGAGAGCAATCTCATTTTTTTTTGATAGACAATCTTTTCCATTTATTATAAAATGATGATGGAATATAGAAAAATAGTATCGCAACTGATATGCGACAAACTTCAACTGAAAATTGGTAGTAGATAACAATAATTTTTTATAGAATAAGAATCAAAAGGAGAATCATATGGAAATTTTAAAAGTAGAACATTTAAGTAAATTTTATGGAAAAGGCGATGCCATGGTAAAGGCCTTAAATGATGTTAGTTTTACAGTTGAAAAAGGCGAATTTGTTGCAATTGTAGGAGCTAGTGGAAGTGGCAAAAGCACCTTACTTCACATTTTGGGTGGAGTAGATCGTCCTACCAGTGGGAAAGTTTATGTAGAAGGAAAAGATATCTATCATCTAAATGAGACTCAACTTGCTATTTATAGAAGAAGAAAAGTAGGACTAATTTATCAATTTTATAATTTAATACCTATTTTAAATGTAGAAGAAAATTTAACATTACCTGTCTTACTTGACCATAAAAAACCAGATATCCATTATAGAAATGAATTGATTGAAACGTTAGGTCTACAAGATAGAGTAAAACATTTACCAAATGAATTATCTGGAGGGCAACAACAAAGAGTGAGTATTGGAAGAGCTCTTATGAACCATCCAGCTCTTTTGCTTGCAGATGAGCCAACAGGAAACTTAGATAGCAAAAATAGGAAAGAAATTATGGAATTATTAAAGTTATCTCATGAAAAATATGAACAAACAATTATTATGATAACACATGATCCTGAACTTGCACTTCATGCAGATCGTATCTTAACCATAGAAGATGGAAGGATCATTCGTGATGAGGAAGTGAAGGCATGAAAATACTCAATCAATTGACTCTGCAACATATGAAGAAAAACAAGAAAAGAACGATTGTAACTATCATTGGTGTCATGTTATCCTCCACTTTATTATTTGGAGTAGGTCTTGCGATTTCAACAGCTAGAGATAATGCGATTCGTGATACTATTGCTTCAAGTGGTAGCCAACATATTACATTAAAAAATTATCCTTATGATCAGTTACAAAAATTAGAAGCAAGAAAAGACATTGTGATTACCAATTATTATCAAACGTTATATAATATGGAATCCGATTCTTATGAAACAATTAAATTATTTGCTTATCCATCTTATGATGATGTTCACTTAGTAGATGGGGCATATCCGAAACTAGGAGAAATTATAGTATCTAGAGATTATATCAAAATGAATGATGCAAATATAGGTGATTCCGTTCTTATAGGAGATCAAGAATATATGATTTCTGGAATATATGATGAAGCATCCATTGTTGGGTACAAGTATAAAAATGGATATTTATCTAATAATAGTGCTATATTTACATATTTTGATGTTACAGAGAATACAAAAATAAATATCAATATTCAATTTCCATCATTAAAAAATGTATATGAGAAAATTCGGGCATTTGGAACTTCACTTGGATATCAGATACATGAATATCCTTATGAAGAATTTTCTTTTAATGAAATAGATATCAATCAAAATTTATTAACATACTATGGACAAATTTCAAATACAGGAAAAGTCGCAGTATTTTTCTTATCCACACTATTACTTTGTGCCATTTTAGGAATTTTTTGTGTATTCGTCATTTATAACTCATTTGCCATTTCTGTTACGGAAAGAAAAAAGATGTTTGGAATGTTTTCTAGCGTAGGAGCAACACCAAGACAATTATTTTATTCTGTATTTTTTGAAGCTTTTGTAATTGGACTCATTGCTATTCCTTTAGGATTTTTATTGAGCGTTGGATTTGTGGCAGGTATACTTGCTATCATCAATTATCTTCTGCAAGATGTCATTAGTAACTCATATCATTTGAGTTTTTATCCACTTTATTTATTGTTATCTTTTATATTTATTTTATTAACACTGATGTTATCTGCTTTCTTTCCGGCAAAACGAGCAAGTGAAACAACACCACTCCGTTCGATTCAAATGCAAGAGAGTATCAAAAGAAGACGCTCTAATGCCAAATGGATTGGAAAAATATTTGGAATTGAAGGGGATTTTGCCTATAAAAATATGAAGCGAAATAAAAAGAAATTTCGTACAACTACTGTTTCTATTTGTACCAGTATTGTCCTTTTCTTATCTATATCTACTTATGTTAATTATGGATTAAGGAGTTATGATTATGAAACAACCAATGAACCGGACGTTAACATTTCTTTTGATGCATTTAAAGATACTGATAAACTAGTTCAAGAAATTCAGGCTATTCCAGAAATACAATCTAGTGTATTCTATCAATCTGCATTTATATATGGCCCTAAAATAGATGATACCTACTATACTTCTGCTTATTTATCACATAATCCTTCTCAAACGCCATATGAATATTATTTTGTCTATGCATTAGAAGAGAGTGATTACCAAAATTATCTAAAGAAAATTGGTCTAAAAGAAGAAAAAGCTATTATTTATAATCAATCTACTATATATGTATGTAAGGACGAATGTAGTAAGGATGAATTGGTGATGTATGATGAAACAAAACAAGCGAAAATATCCTTGTGTGAATTAGATACAGACTCACAACTGAACAACTGTTATACTCCTTTTTCTGAATTATACTATACCAATATTTCACCATTAGAAACGTACTATGCACCTCTTGGAACCATTATTGTAAATTCTAAGATGTATCAATCTATTTTGAATCAATTGAAATATCAAACGAAGTATAACTTTGTCATGAAAGTAAATTCTATTCATAAATTTGACCAAAATATGCAAGAAATCATTAAAAAATATCTAGAAGATATTTATTACTATAGCCCAAAATTAGATAATTATGAAATTGAACAACAAATGATAACAATACGTTTTGTTCTTTATAGTGTAATTGGATTTATCACTTTAATTGCTGTAACCAGTGTCATGAATACGATTTATACTAGTATGCAGTTAAGAAAAAGAGAATTTGCTGTTTTAAGAAGTATTGGACTATCGATGAGGCAACTGAAAAAAACATTATGTTTAGAAAGTTTACTGATTGGATTACGTTCTTTATTTTATGGAATATTGATTTCTCTTGTTTTCATTCATTTTATCATTCAACCGATTTCTACTTTAGGAAATATTGAACAAAAAGTAACCATTCCATTTCCAACAACATATGTAATCATTTGCATCATAGGTGTAATATGCATTGTCTTCTTTGCAATGTGGTATGCTACTAGACAGATCAAGCATGAAAATATTATTGATAGTATTGAAGAAGAAAATGTGTAAAGAACTGGTAAATAAAGTGTCAGTTCTTTTTCTTTTATGTTATAATCAAAGTAGGTGAGAATATGAATAGTATAGCAATCATTACGAAGAAAAAAAATAAGGAAGAACTTACCAAAGAAGAAATTGCTTTTATGATAAATGGTTATGTAAAAGGGGATATTCCTGATTATCAAATGAGTGCATTTTTAATGGCAATTGTTTGTAATGATATGACGGAAAGGGAAACTATTGATTTAACCGATATTATGATTCAAAGTGGAGAAAGGATTGATTTATCTTCAATTGATGGAAAAGTGATTGATAAACATTCCACTGGCGGAATTGGAGATAAAACAACGATTGTACTAGCACCTCTAGTTGCATCTTGTGGTGTAAAGGTTGCGAAAATGAGTGGAAGAGGGTTAGGCGTCACTGGTGGAACCATTGATAAATTAGAGTCAATTGCAGGTTTTGAAGTAGAAACTACTAAAGACCAATTTGTAGAACAAGTCAATAAAATAGGCGTTTCTATTATAAGCCAAACTGGCAATGTGGCCCCTGCTGATAAAAAAATATATGCTCTAAGAGATGTAACGGGTACCACAGAGTCAATTCCTCTCATTGCTTCTAGCATTATGAGTAAGAAAATTGCTTCTGGTGCAGATGCAATTATATTAGATGTTAAAGTAGGAGCTGGTGCACTCATGAAAAATATGGAGGATGCACGTGCTTTAGCAAAACGAATGATTGCGATTGGGGCACATTATAACAAGTGTGTGAAATGTGTATTAACGAACATGGAAGAACCTTTAGGATATGCAGTAGGAAATGGCATCGAAATTATGGAATGTATAGACACCTTAAAGGGAAATGGACCTGAAGATTTAAAACAATTAGTTTTAACACTCGGAAGCTTAATGGTTAGTATTGCAAAAGATTGCTCTAAAGAAGAAGCTTATCAAGAATTAGAAGAAAATCTAAACAATGGAAAAGGATATGAAAAATTCGAGGAATTAATTGAAGCTCAGCATGGAGATATCCATCAGATCGAAGTGGATCCATGTGTTTCTATTAAAAGCAAGAAGGCAGGGTTTATTACGCATATAGATGCTTACCAAATCGGAGACATTGTCAAACGATTAGGTGCTGGAAGGATGCATAAAGATGATATCATTGACCATGGAGTTGGAATGACACTTGCCGTAAAAGTAGGAGATTTTGTTTTGGAAAATGAAGAATTAGTTAAAGTTCACTTTGACTCACAAGATATTAATATCCAAGAGATATTAGATTGCTTTACAATTGAACAAGACGTTAAGGAAAAATCACCACTTATATTGGAGATTATAGAATGATTATTATCTTTATAGCGTTATTTTGTTTACTTATGATCCAAACCTTTTTTGATCTTTTTTCTGGACCAATTTATTTTATTCTTTTTCTGTTACTGATCGTAACTACTATTCGTATTATCAAACAATGTAAAAAATATGGTATCAAGTCTGTATTTCGTATGTCACATAGGGGTAAGACAATTCAAATGAATGATTATGTTGAAATGATGTTACATAAGCTTCCAGGATATCATATTACCAAAAAAATTGGAGATTATTTGATTCAAATAGAAAATAGTGGTATTTTTATCTTTTGTTGTTTTAAAGAAGAAGGAATGATTACAGGAACGATGCATGATACTTATATTACATGTTCTATTGGAAAAAAACAAAAAAAAGTAACCAATCCATTTCTTGCTTTTAAACATTATATGGAACAATTAGAACAAGAACTGAATTTTTCTATTAATTCATATATTGTTGTAGGATATCGTTGCCAAATGCATTTAAATAATTTATCTATTCCATTTGTATTTATGAAAGATGTGTATTATGAAATGATTGGTAAACATGAAAAATGTCTTTCGAATGAACAAATTAATGAATTCAGTCAAAAGATAGATAGATGGATGTCAAATAATGTCAATCATTCTTGAATCGCTTGAAACAAGAATGAATATGTTATATTATCATAATAGGGAGTGATAACGATGATACAACCTTCTATTGATAAGTTATTAAGTCAAGTAGGATCTAAATATTTATTAGTGAATTTAGTGGCAAAGCGTGTTCATGAAATGCAACAAACAAATCATTATCAAATGAAAGAACATGAATATTCTTCTAAAAAAGAAATTGGCCGTGCATTAGAGGAAGTTGCTCAAAATATGATACATATTAAAGAAAGCGCATAGCTTTTTTTATTTGCAATACAAACAATTGTTTGATAAAATGATAATAGGTGGTAAAAATGAAAATTACAAAAATTCAGAAAATGCGTAGTGGCAAATATAAAATAGAGTTAGATCACCATAATACAATTACGACCTATGATGAGGTCATTTTAAAAAACAATCTATTATTTAAACAAGAATTAGATAGCGATGTTGTGAATCAAATTGCAAAGGATACTGGTGCATTTGATGGTTATTACAAAGCCGTAAAATATATTACTACAAAAATGCGTAGTGAAAAAGAAATGCATGAATATCTAGATAAGCACGCAATCTCTGCATTAGAACAAGAAAATATTATGCACAAACTAAAAGCAAATGGACTGATTAATGATTACCAATTTGCAGCTTCTTTTGTTTCTGATAAAGTCCATCTATCCAATATGGGGCCTTATCAAATTAGAAGAGAGTTAGAAAGTCATAATATTGATACTAATACAATAGATAAACAATTATCTCTTTATGAAGATTCTATTTTTGAAGAAAAATTAAGAAAGATGATGAAGAAAAAAATTGCAACAGATCACAAACATTCTAAATATCAACTTCAGCAGAAATTAGTTCAAGATTTTATAAATTTAGGATATGATAAAAACCAAATTTTGAATGTATTAAATGAAATGAA
The DNA here is from genome assembly GCA_947588975.1 of uncultured Bacilli bacterium. Classification (GTDB taxonomy): domain Bacteria; phylum Bacillota_I; class Bacilli_A; order RF39; family UBA660; genus UBA5026. The sequence continues at coordinate 14,220 of CANQAF010000004.1, read as the reverse complement.
CATGAGTGATGACGAAGCATTTGAAAAAGAATATCAATCATTGTATCATAAATTATCAAAAAAATATCAAGGAAATGAACTGTATATACATTTAAAAACAAAATTATATCAAAAAGGATTTTCTATATCCGATATTCAACATAAAATAGAGGAGGATGCAAATGGAAGTGAAGATTAAGGGAATTTATCGTCATTATAAAGGAGATTATTATATTGTAGAAGATATAGCTATTAATAGTGAATCATTAGAAAAAGTGGTTGTATATCGAGCATTATATGAAGATAATACATTATGGGTAAGACCTTATGATATGTTTTTCGATGAAGTAAATAAAAATGGTCAGAAATATCGTTTTGAACTTCAAGATATTAAAAGCCAACATGTATAGAAAAAAACCAGTTAAACTGGTTTTTTAAATATTATTCAAAATCGCTAATAATACTGTTATATACTTTTTCTAATTTTGTATCATTGATTTCTAAATTGTATTTTTTTCTTATATCTACCCATGTTTTATCTGCAAGATTTTCATCAGCACTTAATTTGTTAGATACTAACTCATTTTTAATTGTTTCTATAACATCTTCTAAAGATGGTTTTTCTGCTTCACTCACTTTTAAAATAACATGATATCCATAAGTACTTTTTACAGGTTCTTTTGTATATTCGTTATCATTTAATGCAATAGATGCTTGATAAAATTCATCTACTACATCTCCTTTTTCAAATTCAATTAATCCATCATCTTCGATAGAAGCAGTATCAGCAGAGTATTCTTTGACTAAATCAGACCATGCAGCACCTTCATTTAATTTTTGGATTACTTCTTGAGCTTTTGTTTTAGCGGCTTCTTCGGCAGCAGTTTTTTCTTCATCAGTAGTTGCATTAGTTGTATCTGGTTGAATTAAAATATGTTTAGAAGAAATTTTACCATGTACTTCATTTTCATAATAAGCATTAATTTCTTCTTCACTTAAATTATCTGCAAGATATTTTTGAATGACTTGATTTCTTTTATAGTCGGAAATTAAATCTACTTTTAAGTCACTTTCCGTTTCATAACCATAATTTAGTAATACATTATTAAAGTCATATCCCATTGCTTCATATTGTTGTTTTAAGGTTGCAATTTGAGCGTCTGCATATTTTTTTGCTTCATCAGTATCACTAAATTCTTTATTGACAATAAAGTCATCGATTGTATTAATTAAAATATTGGTGCCATATTTACTTTTTAGATCATCAAATAATTCTTCTGATGTAATATCTTTTCCATCAATAGATGCGATAATTTCTTTTCCATCTTTTAATTTTGCTTCATGACCCTTAATGACTACCATTAAAATAATAATCATTAATAAACATGCTATTACAAGTAACGCAATTATAATATTTTGTTTTGTAACTTCTTCTTTATGAATTGGTGTAACTTCTGTTTTTTCTTTTTCTACATTTTTCTTTTTAGTATTTTTTGCCATAATTATCCTCCTTTTATATACCAATTATTATATTATCAAATATTCCAAAAAAAAACAAGAAAAATAAATAAAATGGTTATATGTATTCACACATATTTTATTTTTCCATAAAATAATGTGAAAAGACAAAAAAGGAGGAATGCTTTATGTGTAATACAGGAGTATCTGGAGCTGCTATCGTTTTAGTATTATTTATTCTTTTAATTATTATACTTGGTGCCTACATATAGGAAGTAAGGAGGTGCTATGATGGCTTGTTCAAATTCTTGCAACACAAATACAAATACAGGATCAAATTGTAATAATGGATGCGGATTTGTATGTATAATTGTACTATACATTTTACTTGCAATCATTATTGGAACTGCATTTGTATACTAAGAAAAAGGGGGAAACCCTTTTTTTGTGAGAATCCTATGAAATTTTTATATATTTCCACATATAATATAATGATTTTGATAAAAAAATCGATAAAGGGTATTGCCAAATGACAAAAAATACGATATACTTTAATAGTCATTTGGATAAATGGGCTTGTAGCTCAGTTGGTTAGAGCGCACGCCTGATAAGCGTGAGGTCGATGGTTCAAGTCCATTCAGGCCCACCATTTATGAAAGACACTTGCTTTATGCAAGTTTTTTATTGTTTTTCAATACTTTTCTTGCGTTTTTATGATTAAGAATTGGTCGAAAATTATGGTCTACTTTTTCATTTAGTTCCCATTTTTTATGTATTTAGTTCCCATTTTAGTTCCCACTTTTTTGAAACTTAATTAAAATGATTTAAAATAATTTTTATTATTTTAAATAAATTCATCATAAAAATTCTGATGATGAGCTTACTGTCCTGATAGCTCAGCTGGATAGAGCAATCCCCTTCTAAGGAATCGGCCGGGGTTCGAATCCCTCTCAAGACACCATTTAAACTATGAAAACTTGCTTCGGCAAGTTTTTAAAATCTTAAATTTTATAAAAAATTCAAAAGTATCAAAAAAGGAATACCTCAAAGTAGAGTGAGGTATTTTTAATTGCCAAATTCTTCAATTTGTCGAATTTTGTTGTATAAAATATAGGATATCTAAATAATTTGCGATTTAGGGGGATTCAGTAGAAAGTAAATACATTGTTAAGATATTTGAGCAGTATCTTCTTAATAATGCAGAGTTTGGTACTTGCTTATGTTATGGAGATTATTTATAGAAGAATTTTTCCGACGCAATAACTTAATTGTATCTAGGTTTTCTAATAAGGCAAAAGGTAGTTATGGTCATATGATTATAACTACCTTTTTTGTTAATCATCGGAGAATATGTAGATCTCCATCTCGCTATCAAATTTTAAATATTTGATAGGAGAGAAATTACATGAATATAAAGCCAAAAAGAAGAAGATGCAAAGATAACCAATATGAATTAATAATAGAAGAAAATAATTATAAAGTTAAATTTATTGATAGTCACATGCAACTACAAATAATAACAATAGGAAAACTATGTTATGATTTATTGAATCAATTTGAATTAAATGATCTTAAATGGCTGAACGAATATGATCGTCATATCGAACATTGCACATTATATGAGTCGACTCTATATGCAAAGTCCATGCAAAAGTCTATGAGCGTGGAATCAATAGTGGAACAACATATATTGAATGAATCATTATATATCGCATTGAATAAACTTCCATATACTCAAAGAAAAAGAATTGTGATGTATTATTTTTATGGCTATTCATTAAAAGAAATATCTATAATTGAAAATTGTACCATTCAAGCTATTGATAAAAGTATTCAAAGAGGCAAAATCAAATTAAAAGTTTTTTTGAAAAATAATTATACAGTAAAAGTCTAGTAAAAGAATTTGAAAAATAATATATAAAATAAATTTTGATTAGGGTTGAAAAAATAGATGTAAGTGAGGAAATAAATGAAGAAAGTTTTTTTCTTCATTTATTTCTTTTTTTTGTGGTTTGAAATAAATATACTTGTTTTTTTCCTAAAAATTAAAAATGTCTAGTGAAAGTCCAGTAATAAGAGATTTATCATCAAGTTGTACAAAAAATTGTACTAGGAAAGGGAAGTGAAATTTATGGATTTCGAAAATCAAACACACAACGATATGATGGAGGAGGTGAACAATATGAATTCAATGGACACTATTGATAGTGCATCATCAAGTGATTTTACTTTAGATGATATTTATTTCAAAGATGCGTTTACAAAAACTGGTGATAAATTAAATTTAGAAGTAAATAATGCAAGCATTGATTGTATAACATCAAATAAAAATACATTTAGTTTAGATGAAAATGGTAATTTAACTGTTAAGACCATTACTGCTGAAAGCATTACTACGGACAAAGAAAATAACCAATATGACAAACAAACTATTTGTAATATGATTTATCCAGTTGGTAGTGTATTTTTATCAATGAGCAATACAAATCCATCTGTTTTATTTGGTGGAACATGGAGTCAAATTAATGGATATTATTTGTATGCGGGAACTGGTGGTAATACTGGTGGAAGTAATACATCAGGTACGCCATCAAACAATAACACTAGTTCTACGGCTATCACTATTGCTCAAATGCCAGCACACACTCATACACAAAATGCGCACAATCATGCACAAAATAGATTAACGCAAATGAACGATAGTGCACACTATGATACTAGACCTGCAGGTACAACAGGTTATTATATGGGAGCTGATTTAGCTACTTATTATACAGAATCTACAACAGCGACTAATAATAATACTGGTGGAGGACAAGGACATACGCATACATTAAATAACCATACACATAGTGTAAATCCATTAAGATATGAATTATATGCATGGCGCAGAACTGCATAAATCTGGTGGAAAGTTTTTGATGACATAATATGAATCTTATCAGCAATTATAAAAAAGCAAAATATGAGCTAGATAATTTTAAAGAACAGTTGCATATAATTTCAAAATATGAAAAACAAGCTAAAAAATTTAAGAAGTATTTATGTCAAACGATATTAGTTTATCAAAACTTGATATCTAAAGTGGAAAATGATTTAAAAAATATAGATGGAATAGAACATAAATTATACTATGAAATAGCCGTAAATGGTACTAGTACTTCAAAGGCGATTGAAAAAGTCGCTTTTGAAGAAAATAAAGATGTTTCTACTATATGGAAAAATTATTATCCAAATGTAAAAAAACAAATTAAAGAATTACAAACAATCACAAAAAAAGAAAATTCGATTTCTACAATAAAAGGAGATGACTAGTTATGAAAGAAATTGAAATAATTGAAAAGAGAAAACCTCGAGAAAAACATTTTCTAAAAGAAAATGGGTTAATTGTAGCAAATCTCTACGATGATGATGTACATTTTCTCAAAAATGGAAAATATGAAGATATTGATAATACATTAGTTGAGGAAGAAGGATATTATACAAATACTGATAATGCATATAAGGTGTGGTTTGGTAAAAACCCTGCATGTGATTTAATGCAGATGGAATCAGAAGAACATTATTTAAATATTAAATTAAAAGAAAATGCTATATTTACATTAAAACAAGAAAATCCTGAATCAAAATGGGTTAGCGGTATTGACTACTTAAATATTTTAGAAAATATTGATTTAGACTATAAAGTTTTACCTAGACAAGTCAAAGAAAATATTGTCTTACATGATAGAAATGTTGATGTTAGTAAAATTAAGTTTGAAATTGATACAAATTTAAAGTTAAAAGTAAATGTAGATAAAAGTATTAGTGCATTAGATGAAGACAAAATTATATTTCACATTGATACACCATTTATGATTGATCAAAATCAAAATGTATGTAATAAGGTATATTATAATTTAGATGTGATTGATAATAAATATCAATTGACACTAGTTGTAGATGAACAATGGTTATATGATGAAAAAACTGTATATCCAGTAATTATTGATCCTACAATTACTAATTATGGTCAAGATAATAGTGTATATGATACTTATATTTACCCAGGCGATACTTCTGTGGATCGTAACAGTAAGGATTATTTAAAAGTTGGTGTTGAAAAATCAAATAGTCAGAATGTAATAAACCGTTCTTTAATTAAATTTGAGTTACCAACTATAGGAACTGGAAGTCAAGTTATTGATGCACAATTGCAATTATATGCATATCCTGATTTACTTCATACTCCTATAGAAATTACACAATATGGTGTAGATACTGTAAATGTTCATCGTATTACAGAAAATTGGGATGAACAATCAGCAAATTGGAATTCTATGAATACTAAATTTGATACTCGTGTAGAAGGAACATTTCAAAGTAGCAGAAGTTCTTATTATAATCCTGATGATGGAACGACGAGTTTTGTAGTTTGTGGAACAGATTTAACAAGTTTAGTTAGAAAATGGTATACTGACACTCCAAATTATGGAATTTTATTAAAATTAAATACCGAAACTTATAAACATGATATTATTCCAATGTTTTTTTCCAAAAATAATACAATATCAGGTGGTAATCCAAAACCACTATTGGTAATTACTTATCGTAATCAAAACGGATTAGAGAGTTATATGGATTATCAGCAACAAAATTTTGCACAAGGACAAGTATATCACAATACTTATAATGGAAATTTAACTACAATTTTTAATATTGGTGCTACAATTCAAGGGAAAATGCCTGTACAATTAAAATTGGTATACAATACCAATGACGTTGTTTTAGGAAATAATATTGGTTATGGATTAGGATATCGATTAAATTTGGGACAAACAATTCAAGAACAAACAATTGATAACATTAAATATTTGGCATATACTGATGAAGACGGAACAATTCATTACTTTTTAAATCAAAAAACTAAATTCGATGAAAATAGTGGTTTTATTACTTCTACATATGAAAATACTTTTTTTGATGAAGATGGGTTAGATTTAGTAATTGAAAGTAGTAATACATATTATATTTTAAAAGATAAAAAGGGTAATCAGATGCAATTTACAATATCTAATGGGATTGGTTATTTAAGTGAGAAAAAAGATGTTAATGGAAATCAAATAGTTATTGCTTATGATGCTAGTCATAGAATCACTAACATTAAGGATGCCAATAATTCTGAAATCAATTTGACATATACAACAAATCAAATTATTGTTACTAGTCCAGATCAGAAAATAATTTTAAATTATAATGGAAACAATTTAATAGACATTGAAAGTCTAATGGGAACGACTATGTTTACAAATGTAAACAATTTAATAACAAGTATTACAGATGTAACTGGTAAAAAAATTGCATATAAATACTATGAACAATCTCCATATAAATTAAAAAAAGTAACAGAATATGGTACTGCTGGCGGATTAGGGAATTATTATGATACGATATATGGTTTCAATTCTACATCAATCATTGATTCTAAAAATAGAGTTAAAACTTTAATTTTTAATAATTATGGTAATCCGGTTTCAGTTAGTAGTTTAAAAGATGATATGGATATTACTAATGCATATGGAGTGAGTATAGATTATGGTGAGACATTTAATAATGTAACGACATATACTAATAAATTATTAGGTAATCAAATTCCAATCAAATATGTAAAAAACTATTTATCAGATTCCAGCTTTGAATCCGGGATTGTAGATTTTGAGGGAGTTGGATTAGATGGCCATGTTAATGCTGGTATGGGCTTTGCACACATTGGAAATTATTCACTACTCATACGATTTGGAAAAACTTATCAGACACATAAATCTGTTACTGTTCCAAAAGGCAACTATTATACTTTTAGTGCTTATTGTAAATCTATAACTGGAGACATAGGTGTATATCTGGAGTATATCGATGCAACAGGGAAATATGTAACAGTAGATGGCGAAGTAACTTTTGATGACGATTATACGAGACATGATATTACAATATATTATCCAGAAACAGCTACAAGTGATTTAACAATTGGTTTTAAGTGTAATACACGTGGGGAATGCTTGGTTGATGATATACAATTAGAACAAGGACAGGTCGTTAATAACTACAATATATTAGAAAATTCTGATTTTTCAGATGGATTAGATCAATGGAATATAAGCGCATATGACTCATTAGGAAATGAAGTAGCTACAGACAATTATTTTGATGTAATAAATATTACAAATAATCAAAAGGCTCTTAAATTGAAAATGAATCCTGAAATATCAACCAGTTTTTCACAAAATTTTAAAGTAAGTGGAAAAGCAGGAGAAGTATATAATTTATCATTTTGGTATAAAAATGAAGGATTGCGTGGATATGAAGGTATGGGAGCAGATACTATGAATAATATTATCATTGGTTTTATTCCTACAGGGGATATATATACTGATGATGTGTATAATAGGACACTAAATCCAAATGAAAAAGAATGGCAATATTTTTCGCAAAGTTTTACAGCAAAATGGGATTTTAAAGAAATTAGTGTAAGTTTTCTTCAAGGAAGAAATGCTAATGATTTCTATATTACTAATTTAAATTTATTCCGTGATATTAGGAATACGACTTACGATTATGATGACAATGGAAATATTATATTATCAAAAGATTTAAATGATGAAGTTTACTCATTTAACTATGATAAAAATAACAAATTGATTCAAATGTTAGATTCAAAAGGTAAAAATTTTGTTTTTGAATATGATAATATTAACACAAATAAAGTTCTAAGAGGTATTGCAAATAATGGTGTTTCAAATGAAATTGAATATGACTCATTTAATAATCCTATTATTTCTAGAGTAATTGATAGAGGATATGTGAAAGAACTATCTAATGGAATTTATAAAATTAGATTGAAAGGAACGAATAAAGAATTACGAATGATTAAAAATAATTTAACCTTTTCAACGGATTCATGTGGTCACGATAAATGGTATCTTGAAAAAGTTGTAAAGGATAATACAAATTATTATAAAATTAAACATTCTATTATTTCTAATAAATATATTTCCATTGTTAATAATTCTGTTGTATTATTAGAAGAACAAGGAGATTCCTCTCTTTTCAAAATTGTAAAAAAAGCTAATGGAAGTTACACTTTGCAAAATAAAGTTTCTAGTAGCTATCTTAAATATGAAAATAATTTATTGATTTCAGCTACATTAAATGAAGATGATGAAAATTTTGAATTTTATTTTGAATCAGTTACTAATGGAAAATTTATAGAAAATAGTATTGAATATACATCTGACGGGAAATTTGTTAAAAGTATGACAGATACATTTTTACACAAAACATTATATGATTATGATACAACTTCAGGTTTATTAAAATCGGTTACTAATACGAATGGTCAACAAATATTTTATACATATAATAATAAAAATCAATTATCATCCATTTCCGTTGGAGACAAAATTGTAAATTATCATTATGATGCAGCCAATCTTATTTCTAAAATTAGTCAAGATGGTCGCGAATATACTTTTGATTATGATGAATTTTTAAATTTAAATACTGTCAAAATTGGTAATAATATTACATTAGTAACTAATCAATATGAAAGTAATAATGGAAATTTATTGTCAACAAATTATGGAAATAATCAAGCAATCACTTATGAGTATGATGAATTTGATCGTATTAAAACAGTTCATAAAATGGATGATGAGTATAAATATATATACGGAAATAATGGTGATTTAATGAAAATTATTTCTAATCATCACACAGTAAAATATGATTATAATTTAAGTAAAAGATTAAGCAAATATCAATATGATGATTTCAAAATATTATATAGATATAATTCAGATGGTGATATTACTTCAAGAGATTATGTTTTTGATAATATTGTGCATCCTATAAGTAATTATTATAATAGCGATAATAATATTGATTATATTTCTATGAATGGTGAGGTTGTCAATTATGATTTTGACTCATTAGAAAGATTAAGTTGTCGTAGCATTGGTGAAAAATTTGTAACTAATTACGAATATGTTACTAATGGTAAAAGGACAACATTTATGATTAAAAGTATTAGTAATAATGGAGATAAGTATATATATAAATATGACAATTTAAATAATATTACTCATATTTATCACAATGATATTTTAGAAAATAAGTATTATTATGATAATTATAATCAACTTATTGCAGAAGATAATTATATTTTAGGTAATACAATAGAATATCAATATGATTTATTAGGTAATATACTTTCAAAAGTTAATTATGACATTGACACTCATGTTAAAATAAGTGAGGTATTATATGAATACACCAATAATAATTGGAAAGATCAACTGACAAAATACAATAATGATATTATCATATATGATCAGATTGGTAATCCTGTTAAAATAGGTGATGATATTACTCTATCATGGATTAATGGTAAACAATTAAAAAGCTATCATGATGCGAATAATATAATTGAGTATAAGTATTGTAAAGATAACATGAGAACTAGTAAGATAGTCAATGGGGTAGAAACTCACTATTATTTGGAAGGTAATAATATTATACTTGAAAAAACAAATGGTAATGTGATATACTATTTACGTAATGATATTGATGATTTAATTGGGTTTGTATATAATAAAAATACGTATTATTATGTTAAAAATAAGCAAGACGATATTATTGGACTTTTAGATAGTAACTATAATGAAGTTGCAAAATACACATATGATTCGTGGGGAAATATTATTTCAATAACCAATGAAAATGGTACAGATATATCTTCTGATGATACTCATATTGCCAACATCAATCCATTTAGATATAGAAGCTATTACTATGATAAAGAAACTGGATTATACTATTTAAATAGTAGGTATTATAATCCAGTTTGGGGAAGATTTTTAAATATTGATTCATTAGTCTGTGCCAACCAGGATATATTGAGTTATAATTTATATGCATATTGTAGTAATAATCCTATTAACTTTAGTGATCCTGACGGGCAATCTTTATTTAAGAAAATCGGTAATGCATTTAAAAAAGCTGGTAAGTTTGTAAAAAATATTGGCAAAACAGTCCAAAAACAAGTTGATAAATTTTTAAAATGGGTAGGAGATTGCGCTAGTAAAATTGTTAGTGTTGAAGTTAATAATGTGCAAGATATTGTAGAACCTGCGAAAACAGGCTATGATGTACTAGGAACTTATGAAACTGGATCAACAGTGACAACAAGTACAACAGTTTGGGGAAATGATGACAGCTTATTTAAAATAGGAATTAACTCTAAAAACAATAACATTTTTGAATCAACCATATCTTTATCAACAAATGCAGATTCTTTTAATATATCTCATGAATTTGGTATATTTTCATATCATATGGAATATAGTGCTAATATAAATAATCGTGTTTATTCATACTATAGTGGATATGAAGGATTAAATTTACAAATGGGATTCACCTCAGATGTAGATTTAGGAAATGATATAACAAATAATTATTATGGACAAGTTAATGTTAATACATTGCTTCCAGTAGCTATTTTTTCAGGTGGCTATGGCATAAGCCAAATTCCTGCCTTTGGAAGTTGGGCAGCCGCATTTGCATATTAGTGAAGGAGGAGAAATATGAGTGATTATATTAAATATACAATTTTTATTATAGCGGCTTTAATATGGTATATAGTATTTAAAATTTCAAAAAAACGTATGTTGAATAATTCTAATCTTTCTATGAATTATAATAAAAAAATGATTTTTGTTTTAATTATGATATATCTAATTATTATGCTTTTCCCACTTAATTCATTATTAAAATTTCAAACAGTGGAGAAAGCTCTTCATTATTATTATCCTTCAGCTAAAATTATAGAAAAATATGATTATGATAATAATGTAGTTATCTTATCAAAAAAAAGAAAATTATTTTCATCGGAAGATTCTCCAGCAAATTTAGATATTTTTAAAAAAGTAGGTACTAAGTGGAATCTGGATGTAAATCAAAAACGTACATTAAAAGTATATGATAGGTATACTATTACAACTATTTCATCTTCAGATAAATCTATTAGTGGAATTACAGTTTCCTATGTAACGGAAAATCATGATAAAGTTTCAACGATAACAGATTCCTTAGGAGCTAATTATGATATTAGTGAGTATAGAGACGTGGCTGATGGAGTAGTCATTGTTCAGCATTTAAAATTATACAACCGTGTACTAGATAATAATTATACAATATATTTGGATAATCAACCATATCAACCTTTTAAAGATTAGAAAATAATTCTAATCTTTTTTATTTTGAAAAAGTCTAGTGAAAGTCCAGTAAGGAAAGTTATATTCTATTGATGTAGAAAGGAGAACAAGTATGGAAGAATTCGTTGAAAAATTATCAAGTATGAATGAACCAAAACGGTTATTTATATTATGTGGTATTTTCATATTCACAGATGTAATAACTGGATATTTAAAAGCATTGAAGTTAAAGAAAATCAACTCTTCGATTTCAAGAGATGGTTATATTAAAAAAATTTCATGGGTTATTGCAATATTACTAGGATTTGTAATTGACTATTTAGTAAAGGTAAATATATTTTTAATAGGTAGCGTATTGGTTTGTATTGCAACTGAGGGTATTTCTATTTATGAAAATTTTAGTGAATTAGGAATTCACTTACCATTTCAAAAATATTTCTCAAAATTGAATGGAGGAAATTAGTATGTTTGAAGAATTTAAAAATAAGTATTTAGGTAAATCAGTAGATGTTGATAATAACTATGGATCACAATGTGTAGATCTATTTAATCAATGGAATGAAGATTATAATAATTGCAGATTAAATTGTTTACCAAGTGGATATGCAAAAAGTTTAGTAGAAAATAAAGAAAATAATGGAATATTAAATTATTTTACTGAAACAACAGTAGATAATATGATTTCTGGTACAGTAGTGGTTTACGGAGATTGTTCTTTTGCACCACAATCTCATGTTTGCTTTTTTATCGAGGATAATGGAAATGGAACTTATAAAGCGTTACAACAAAATTATTTAGATCAACCATATGTTACAATTGATAATAATCCATATACTGGTATAATTGGTGCATTTATTCCTAATCAACTTTTGACTGAACAGGAAAAAGAAAACAATTTAAATAATTCTAATGAAACAGAACCATGTGTGCAATATTTAAATTTAAATCCAGATGTTACTGATTGGAATATATATCCTATGGATGTTGCTCCTATTGTTGGAAATGAATGTGGTGATGTCTATCCAAGTAGGTTTGGTGGATTAAGTTATACGATAAAAGGTTACACGTATGATGATGTTGCCATTATTGAAACACGTGATTATGGAAAAGTGCAGATTTATATTGGGCTAGATATATTTGATAAATTTAGTATTACTAATAAGCCATTATACGGATTGGTAAAATAATTTATATTATAAATATAAACCTCGTTTTAAATTTAAAACGAGGTTTAATGTTTAATATTATTATAATAGTTCAGCAATGCAAGTAAAAAATTTCTTGATTGTATGAAAATATTGTTTTTAATTTTAATTTTTTTTAGATAAGCAATTAACTTTTAATATTTTTATTATCTACCACTTTACTTCTTTCATCAATTAATCTTTAAATTTTCTAATATTTTTTATATGCAAAATAGAAGAAATATTATAAATATCAATAAAGTTTCATCATTTGATTGGTATATTTTATTTATAACGGTTGGGAATTTATTTTAAGGTTTCAAAATATAAGTATTGTATAAATTTAAATTATTATTTCTAATATTATTCCTATAAACTCAATCCTGCTATTGTAAATTTAAAAAGTCAATATCAAATATTTCATACATTGGCATATTCAATATAACCGATATTTGTATGGCTCTTTTATATGTTAATCTTTTTTTCTATTTTCAATCTGTAAATAAAAGAAAGAATTTTGCACAAATTCAGTGAAATTTAACTTTGGTAAGCTGAGACTTATTGAATAATTGTTATAGTATGATGTTAAAATTTTCTAAATTTTTTGTATTGAAAATATAGTAGAATAGGATATATTAGTATATTAAACTAACATAGATTGTATTAAAAGAAAATATGGAAAAATCAAAAATAAAAATAATGGTTGCATTTAGATAAAAAATATCTGTAAAATAAATCAAAAAAAGTGAATTATCTATTGCTAAAATTGTAGATTTATGGCATGATATGGCTAGAAGATAGCATTTATTTAAAGAGGTGTTATAAATGAAAAAGAAAATATTATATAGTATTATATCTATAATAGTTTCTGCAGGTATCGTGGTAGGCTCTATTTTTCATATTCAAGCAGGGGATACAGATCAAAATAGTTATATCAGTAAAGAAAATAAACCTATTATATATGGGACTACTGCCATTCGTGTACCAAAGGGAACACAAGTGGATTATAAGCATGATGCCCGTTTTCGTGTATTTGCAAAAGATAATGAAGATGGCGATTTAACACAACAAGTAAAAGCAGAAGTGGTAGAACAAAATATCAATAGTGATTTTGTAGGTACTTACCATATTAAATATACAGTTACCGATTCTGATCACAATGAAGTGACTATAACAGTACCAGTTACAATAGAAGAGAGTGGTACAGAAGTATGGTTGCAAAAAACAATGTATACGTTACCTTCTGTTGATCATTTAAATAATTTAGGATATACCCGTGGAAATTATATGGATAGACAAATGATCGGTGTATTTTTAGATGTTAATGGTGATGATATTGGTCAGATTCAGAT
>CANQAF010000003.1 GCA_947588975.1 uncultured Bacilli bacterium | reverse complement strand
TTGAATTTAAATACTTGTCCTCCAAAAGAGGGAGAAAATAATCCAACAGATCCAACAAATCCTGATAATCCAGAAACTCCATCATGTCCAAGTGGCGGAGGTGTAATGAAAGTAGTTGGTTCTCCAGCAGTGTGTGCAAATGATAATAAGAATCATACTGGATATTATTATGAAGAGTTAGATATGTCAGAATGTGGAACAGCCAATGAATATGGTGAACCAGTTCGTAAGTTAGGAGATTATGCATATTTATACTGTAAAGAAGAAGCAGTACAGAATTATCCAGGCGGTATTTCTAGTCCACTTGCATTAGGAACCAGTTTAGTATGGCCTACTTCTTCAAGAACATTACATACGATATGGGGAAATTTATATCCTTTATCTTACAGTGGTACGAAAACATGTAAAATTGTTTTAACTCCTAATACAATGCAAAAAGAAAATCCGGAAACTACATTAACAACATTATTAAGTACAATGAATAGTTCGCAATATCGTAGTTATGATACAGTACGACAAAATGGTGGTAACTGTGCAAGCTACTATGGGGCAGATGTACAAGCCGCTCAAAACGCTGTAAATGATGCTAGAAATACAGTGTCATATTATCAGAATGCTGTAAATAGTGCACAAGCTGACTATAATGCGAAAAAAGCAGCAGCGGATAGTTTAAGTAATTCACTAAATAATGCTAAAAATGGACAAAGTACTTGTGTTTCAGCTGTAGAAAGCTATTGTAGAAATAAAGTAGGTGGAACTAATTCTGGAGCTTATCAGAATTGTGTTAGTACACGCCGTAGTTCGACTTGTCAACAAGTAGATGCTGCAGTTGCAAGCTACACAAGTCAATTGAATGCAGCAGGGGCTGCCGCAATACAAGCAGGCAATACATTAAGTGCTGCTAATAATAACTTGAGCAATGCCAATAATGCTTTAAATAATGCGAATAATAGACTTGCTGCTGTTCAAAAACAAATGAATGATTGTAATACTTACATGAATGCTTATAATGGCGCAATTGGAGTTTTAAATAGTATATCAAGTGTAGCAAGCACATCATTTGATCCAAATGATTTATATCATTTTGATAGTAACACTTCTATTTCCTATGATGACCCAGAATATGGTCAAACTTATGTGTTAACAGGTAATACGAATTATTCTTGTGATGGTTGTGCAGGGTCAGGTGGAACTACAAATTATGGATTGACGTTAGCACCTAGTCAAATCATGTCAACGTTTAGATCTCTTTATCAAAACATTACAGATAGAACTGTTATATTAGAGGCTTCTGTTACATATACCTTGCCAGATAATTTATATTATTATGTAAATAAAAAAACAAATAAACCATTGATGAATCCTACAGGTGATTATATTACAATAGGATATAGCAATTTACCAACCTCTTATGATGCCAAAGTTGGTAAAAACTATAATTTAAATATCTATGTAGATAGCCTAGGAGAAAATGGTAAATTTACAGAAATTGCTAATCAAACGCCATATGTATGTAATTATACTGTAACAAATACAACAACAGATGATTGTGTTTGTCCAGAAGGAACCAAACATGCAGGCGAAGATTTATATTGTAAAATATTCCAAGCAAGTAGTTCAAGCACAACAATGACTTGTGCAGAAGCGCAAACATTATATTGCGATAGTGACGAAACATTTGATGAATATTGTGGACCAGATAAATTTTGTCCAAATGATCCATCTATGAAATTAACAAGTTGTTTAAACAATGGATATAGTTATAATTATTGTGCAGACGCAATATGTAATAATCCAAATGTTCCTTCACAAGACTACCATTGTCCAAAAGGAACGTTCAATGATGGAATGGATATTAAACCTTGCGTATTTGCAAACATTGACATGGGGTTAGAAGCTGCATTACAATATTGTAAAGATACAGTATGCCCATATCAAGGTGGAATCCGTATCATTTATAGAACAATATCACTTAGAAATCCATTCCCGGGAAAAAATGCAACTGGACCTACAGTGGATTTTAGTTTAGATAATATACGTGGTAGATATCCAGGAGCAAACTGGAATAGTAAAACATTAGTAAAAAATCAAATATTATATAATCGTGGTGTAGAAGGGAATGCATTATATCAAAAAGAACCGTTATATAGCTTTATATTAGATACAGCCACAATTAAAGCAATTCGTGAATATAACGAAAAACGAGAAAGCTCAGGCGGATATGCAGACTTTACCTTAGATTGTAAAAATGGAATAGCTTGTTTAAGTAATAAATTCTTAAGAGAATCTCAATCTGGATTAGTTGGTGGTGTATGTAGCCATGCGTCAGCAACTAACTTCTATGTTTGCTCAGAAAGTTAGAGGTGAGAAGAAGTGAAAGAATCGTTTTGGGGAATATTTGTTGTTATGTTAGGTGTTACATCAATTGCATTCATATTCTTTTTTCAAACAGCAACTAACACAGATGAACAAAATTATATCCTACTAAAAGAGGTTACAGAAGCAGCCATGTATGATGCAGTAGATTTAGCTTCTTACCGTAAAACTGGTACAGTTCGTATCGATCGAGAAAAATTTGTTGAAAACTTTATAAGGAGGTTCGCCGAAAGCGTAACTCTAGGAAATACTTATAAAGTGGACATATATGATGTGCATGAGTCACCACCGAAAGTTAGCTTATTAATCTCATCCACAGTCGAATCCAACGTAACTGACGAAATTGTTGAATTTGACATTTCCAATCGCTTAGATGCAATTTTGGAAACACCATATTAAAGAAAGGAAGAAAAAAATATGAGTAATTTTATGATTTCATTAAAAAGATTTTTCAAAAACAAAAACACAGTAACGATTATTGGAGTAATCGCGATTATCTTAATTCTATTCTTTGGATATCGTATTCAAATCAATAGAATGGTAAACCCAGTAACAAATATTCCTGTTGCTGCTCAAACAATCCAACCAAGAACAAAAATTACATCTGACATGATTGAATATGTTGATGTTGCACCAGTTGTACTTCAAAGCAATGTTATTCGTTCATCTTCATATGTAATTGGAAAGTATAGTAATTATAATACTGTTATTCCAGAAGGAAGTATGTTCTATAGTGGAGTTGTAGTAAATGAAGCAGATTTACCAGATTCTGCATTTGTAGAAGTTGCAGAAGGAGAAGTTCCATACAATATGAGTACTACTATGGAAAAAACATATTACAACTCTATTTTTCCAGGAAACTACATTGATATCTACATGAAAGCAGTTAATGAAAATGGACAATTGATGGTTGGAAAATTAGTTGAAAATGTAAAAGTATTAGCTGTAAAAGATTCATCAGGTAGAAATGTATTTGAAAACAGTGAAGAAACACGTGTTCCAAGTAGTTTAATCTTTGGTGTAAAACCAGAAATTAACGTATTACTATTAAAAGCAAAATATATGACTGCATTCTCTGCAGAAATTTTCCCTGTACCACATGGTGGAAATATTACTGTTGAAGAAGGAACAACTGAAGTAAGTTCTCAAACTTTAAGAGACTTTATCAATGCCAACACTGTTCCAAACGATGAATTAAATGCTGCAATAGAACAATCACAAGAAGGTTAATTTATGAACGATAACATGTTCTCCCAAGTTGATTTTGGACCAATTCAACCATATTTAGATGATGACGATATTACTGATATTTCCTACAGTAATGGAGGGCAAATTCATTTAAAAACGTTATCGAAAGGAAACTTTCGCATTGAGAATCCAAATATCAACGATGCATTAATTGAAAAGTTGGCATTCCAATGTTCCAATGTAATGGGTAAGTCATTTAATATGGCACATCCATTTTTGGATGCAGAAGGTGCGGAATTACGTCTCAATTTTGTTCATGATTCAATTGCAAGAAATGGGATTGCATGCGTAATTCGTAAAACACCAGCAAAAATTAGATTAGAAAAAGACAAATTACTACAAGAAAAATATGTCGATTTAGATATACATGATTTTCTGATTCAATGCGTTTTAGGACATTGCAATATTATTGTATGTGGAGAAACAGGATCAGGGAAGACAGAATTTGTTAAATATTTAGCATCTCATACGAGGGAAGATGAAAAAATTATTACAATTGAGGATACACTAGAATTACATTTAGACCGTATTTTCCCCCATAGAGATATTGTTGCTATGAAAACCAATAATATTGCATCATATTCTGATGTTTTGGTTACATGTATGCGACAAAATCCAAAATGGATTTTATTATCCGAAGTACGTAGTGCGGAAGCTGTGTTAGCAGTCCGTAACTCAATTTCATCAGGACATTACATTTTATCTACAATTCATGCCGATAAAGCTGCTTCAATACCACAACGTATGTATAGTTTGTTGGAGACAAATCAAGATATTGATCAATTTGTAAAGACTATTTATCGTTATATCCAATTAGGTGTATATATTCGTGGATACCAGGATAAAGTTACAAAACATTTTGTTCGTGAAATAGCTGAAGTAACAGAATTCTATGTAACAGAAAATAATGAGGCAAAATATAATGTAATTTACCAGAAGTCAACTACTGGGCATGTTATTAGAAATCATCCATCTAAATATTTAATTGAATATTTAGATGCGCAAGGCGTTGTATTATCACCGGATGTTGTGAAAGTAGATGCGCCAAGCTCACCAAGTTTAAATTCACAATCTAAAATAAATATATTTGGGACAACACAACCAGGACAAAATATTTCATATGAATAAAGGAGGTATTTAAATGGAAATATTAGTATTTATCTTAATTGCTTTTATTATCGTATTTGTACTTGCATATCGCAGTAGCGCTGGAAACAATGTGTATAAATACATATCTAAGCAAGTAGGAAATGTTTATAACAAGTATGCTCCTTATTCTTTTAAAGAAGTAAGAGAAAAAGTAAAAGAACTGGGACAAGAATATACTAAGAAACAATACACATTTCAAGTAACTATATTTGCAGTCGCAGCCGCAGTAATTTCATATTTGTACTTCTATAATTTACTATTGTCTGCATTGTATGCAGTAGTAGCAGTTATGATCATTCCATATTTAACATATTTGAGATGTAAAAGAATTTATAGTGAATTTATATTTGAACAAATTCAAGTATATACAACCAATACTATTATGGAATTTGCAACTACGCAATCATTTATTAAAGCATTAGAGGGTGTTTATGAATCTGGCGTATTAGAAGATCCAGTTAGTTCCGATGTAAAAACGATGATTGATTTAGCATATGAAAATGGTACGATCGAACAGTCTATTCAATTTATGAATCAAAGATATGACTATTTTATTGTTAGAAACATGCATCAATTATTCTTACAAATTACTAACGAAGGTTCTAAAAATTCAAGTGATGCATTAGAAAATATGTCACTTGATATCGATATGTTAGTAGAAAATGTATATCGTGATCGTTTGGATAGAGCACAATTCCATAAGAAATTTTTACAATTTGGTATTATATTATATCTAATGGTTATGCTTGTACAATTTTTGTTAGGTGTAGAATCTTATATTAGTTTATTAGAAAACGGACTAGTACAATTATTATTACATGCGATTATTATTGTGAATACTTATTTCTTACTATCAGGCGAAAAATATTATAATGAGAATGTGGGGGCTGAATAATGGAATTTATTATTATTGCACTTATCCTCTTATTTGTACTAGAATATAATCGAAAAATTGATACTAAAAAATTCTTAACAGATGCAGAACCTTATTTTAGATTTTTAATGGAAGATGATTATAAATTTTTACTAACAGTAAAATATGGAAGTAATGCAGATGTAAATGAAGAATTTTCAAAGCGTGTTCGCAATGGCGTTTTGGTTATTGTATTTGTAATTTTCGTATTTATGATGTCTAATTTAACATTTGTAAATATATTATTTGCAATTATTATTGGTTATTTGGTATTTAAATTACCATATACAAATTTACAAAGATATTATCGTGCAAATTTGAATACAATCAATCAAATGTTGCCTTATTATCTAAAGAGTTTGGAAATCTTAGTACAACACTACACTGTTCCAGTAGCAATTCGTAAGAGTATCGATACTGCTCCAGAAATTTTTAAACCAGGACTTGAAAAATTAATTAACAAAATTGAAGCAGGTGACTCTAGTGTAAATCCATATATGGATTTTGCTAAAGAATATCCAGTTAGGGATTCAATGCGTATGATGCGTTTGTTATATCGTCTTGGATTAGGATCTCAAGAAAATAAACAAGAGCAACTTGTATTGTTTGCAAGAACAGTATCTACATTACAAAATAAAGCACGTGAACAAAAATATAAAGAACGTTTGGATAAAATGGAAAGTAAAACAATGATGATGCTTATGGTAACAGGAGGAGGTATTTTACTTCTATTACTATTTGCAATGATGCAAATGATGAATTTTTAAAAGAACTGAAATGTTCTTTTTTTAATTACTACAAGTCATAATTTAGTACTTTAACTATTATGATTGTATAAAGTGTAAAAAATAGTAAACTTTATGGAAAAAATTGATAATTCATATAAAACGTGTTATACTATATATGTATAGAAAGATATGGTGGTGATAAAATGAAAGAAGTAACAGGTGAAGCAAATATGACTGTTGTAACTATCATATTAATTGGTGTAATTGTTGCTATTGCTACGCCAATCATAACAAATATGATGAACAACACAAAAGAAAGAAGCGAATGCCATAATAATGGTGGTATTTGGGAAAACGGTCGTTGTACAAATACAGCAGGTGCATAGTTTTAGGATGGTGTAGGATATGAGACAAGCAATTGGAAGTACCGTTCTTTATAATATAATGATAGTTTTTATTGTAATTACTTTTGGCTTTTTAGCTGCAACCTTAAGTTACATGAAATCGTTCAAATTAAACGGAAAAATTGCCAATTCATTAGAAAGATTTGAGGGATATAATCAATTATCTGCTAATGAAATTGAAACTTCTCTTTCAAATCTAGGATATCGCATAAGTAAGGTGGGGAACCTTGATTGTCCAGATCGTAAGCACAATGGAAAAACTTATTCTCCAATCTTAGAATTTGGAACGAACTATAAATACTGTGTTTATGAATATCCAAAAGCAAATGGATATTTTACCTATGGAATTATGACTTATATATATATGGATATACCAATTGTGGGTGGAACATTTAATTTGCCTGTATATTCAGAAACGGAACGTATTTTTGAGTTCACACAAAGATAAGGAATGATGTTATGAAAGAATCAATTGCAAATGCGTATATACTAAATTTGGTAATTGTTTTTGTTGTAATTTTTATCTTCTTTTTTGCTGGCTCATTGACATATTCAAAAGCTTTTAAAGTTAAAAATAGAATTGTAGATATTATTGAAAAATATGAAACTTATGATTCTAAGGCAATTGAAGAGATCACAGCTTCATTAAGTGAAATGGGATATCGTGTCAATACAAGCAATAAAGGATGTCCAGAGCGAAATGGAAAAACATCATTGACTGCAACTGTAAATGCATATCGTTACTGTGTATATGAATATTCTACAACAAAAGGAAAATATTATGGGGTTGCTGCCTATATGTATTTTGATTTTCCAATCATAGGACAATCTGTCGAATTTCCTGTATATGGAGAAACAAAAATTATGGGTATTTTAAGATAATAAGGGAGGTTGAGACTAGTGAATGTAATTATAGCCAATAAACAGAAAGCTTTATTACAGAGTCTTGAAATTGATATTATCAAAACTCTAGAGGGAGAATTTGATGTAGATGATTTAATTGCACAGTTCCGAAATTTTTTCTTTCAAAGAATGATTTTGGATATTACTGCAATAAAAAACTATAAAGATATACGTAATTTACAACGTTTATCAATCGCTTTAGATATGGATAAGGTAATATTATTATTGGATAACTCTGATGAAAGCAGTTCAAATGGATATTTGTCAAAGTTAATTTCAATGGGTGTATATAATTTCGCAAAAAACAAAGAAGGAATTATGTATTTGTATAATCACCCAAATACATATCGTGATGTTGCACATATTCATCAATTAGAAGCAGAACAACCACAAGAAGTAACTGTAGAAAATCATGTAGAAGTAGAACCAATTGTAGGAACGAAAATCATAGGTGTAAAAAATGTTACTAAACAATCTGGTGCAACCACATTAATTTATATGATGGTGAAACAATTAGAGAAAAATTACTCTGTAGTTGCCTTAGAAGTCAATAAAAGTGATTTCCGTTATTTTAATGATAAAAGATTAATATCTGTACCTAATACAGATATCAAAAATGCCGTTGCGAAGTATGATAGTTGCAATGCTATTTTAATTGATATCAATGATAGCAAAGAAGCAGAAAGCTTGTGCAATGAAATTTTATACTTAGTTGAACCATCTATTATTAAGTTAAATAAATTAATGCTAGTAAATAGTAATACATTTAAAGAACTTAAAAATAAAAAGATAATATTAAATCAAAGTTTGTTGAATGCCAAAGATGTACTTGATTTTGAGTATGAATCTGGCTCTAAAATATTTTATAATATGCCACCATTAGATGAAAGAGAAAAAAGCATTCATGCATTAAATTTACTATTGGTGAGATTAGGATTTACAAAACAGCAAACAAATGATCAAGAGAAGAAAAATAGTATTTTAGGACTATTTGGAAAGTAATACATTGACAAATAAAGGAAAAAAAGGTATATTAATATTGGTAAAGCGATAGCTTTATAGTAGAAAGTTTTTAGAGGAGGTTTTCAAATGGTAAATGTATTAGATATGGTAACTTGTAATGGACTTGCAGCTTCAATCGATTCTATTGTTCCTAATACAGTACATATGGTTGTTACAATCATTAAAATTGCAATTCCAATCATTTTGATTCTTTTTGGAATGCTAGATCTTGGAAAAGCAGTTATGGCTAATGATGAAAAAGAAATGAAAGAATCTCAAAAGAGATTAATTAAAAGAGTATTATATGCGGCTTTAATTTTCTTTGTTGTAGCAATTGTACAATGGATATTTGCTATACTTGATCCATCTAATGCAAATGATTCAAGTACTAAAAGTAGTTGTATTAACTGTTTCATTAATGGAAAATGTACTAAAGTTAGTTAATTATCCACTAAAAATTAGAAAAGTAATAAGAATATATTTCTTATTATTTTTTTTTATGTTATAATGTATGTGTGAAAAATTATATATAGGTGATAGTATGAAAAAAATAATAAAAAATATAATATTTCTTACAGTTTTGCTAATAACCTGTAATTGGAGTCAAGTACAAGGAATTCAAAACAGTGCTTACTGTGTTTATGAGTTTTCAGGGGAAAAAACATATAATTTTTTTGTCGGAGCTTTAACCCCTTTATTGGAAGGAACAGGAATTGGCGATATTACTGTAGATGTTAACTTTAGAGTTGAAGTAGGGGTAGATGATAATGGTATAACAATTAGTCATAATAATAATTATCCATTAGGATGGCACCATTATTATTTTTCGCATGATAATTTTGTAACAAATAACCAACAATATTCTTGCCCTTCAAAAATGTACGTAGAAATAAAAAAAGCAGATTCTTCTTATACACTTACATCTGAAAACACTGAAAATATAGATGTAAATAATCAATTAATCAACGTAGTAGGGCTTCCAGAATTTGATTATTATCTCTCAAAAGATGAACTATCATCATCAGATGATATTTATGAATTAAATTTAAATACAACACAGTCTAAAACATATACAGTTGGATCAGTAGAAACGTTTAATGCAATTGGATGCCGATATGGAGATATTATTTTATATATTAATGATGACAATGTTAGTGCAGAATATGTACCAGTTCTACTATTTGATTCAAAAAAAGATTTTCGAGTTTTATCTAAGGTTGATTTAGGATTTACACGTTCAGATTTATCTTCAACAACATGTCCTTCAAATATATATAAAACACTCGATTTGAATCCTTTAATTTTTGATAATAATATTATTCATTTGTCATTAGAGTCTACATTATTGAATCAAAAAATTCCTTTATCAGCAACGATTCAATCAGCTACCGAATTAGGGTTTACGAGCGGTATTGAGCTAGGAGACTCACTTCAAGAAAAACCTGCATCTCAATGTAATTTGTTGGGAGATAAATTAGGAAGTATTATTAAATGGTTTGTAGATTTGATTCAAATTAGTATACCCATAATAATTATTATTATGACAATAGTAGATTTTACTGGAGTTGTTTTCTCTGGTGAAGATAAAAATTTTAAAGCTGCAGGTACCAAATTTGTAAAACGTTTTATAATTGGTGTAGCTATTATACTCTTACCTATGTTAATTACTTTTATTATCGATATGAGTGGAGTCTTAGTTCCATATGGTATTGATAAAAATCAATTATTTTGCTCTATATTTTAGAAAGGAGAGTTTAAATGACAGAATCATGGTTTATGGATGGCGTACGTTCTTTGTTTGCAACAATAGACCGTGCAGTTTTTACGCTTATTTCCATCGTCTATGAAATTTTACTGCAGATTTCTAAAATTTCAATATTTGGACAAAATGAAATTGAATCTTTTGCTACAAAAGTGTACAGTTTACTAGGATTAATTATGTTATTTAAAGTAACCTTTTCTTTTATTACATATATGGTCAATCCAGATCAAATGAATGATAAGGCAAAAGGAGTACAAAAAATTATCATAAATATAATTTTAGTTTTAGTTATGATTATTATTACTCCTACTGCTTTTTCAAAATTGTATGAAGTTCAAACAGCAATTTTACAAGATCAATTAATACCTAATTTTTTCTTAGGAAACAATGGAGACTCTGGAACTGAAAAAATATATAAAATATCGGATAAATGTTCAGAAGAAGCGGTAGCAAGTTCAGATGGAGATTTTATTTCTATTTTGATATTTCGACCATTCTTTCAAGTAGAATCTATAAGTGATCTTACAGATGATCAACTCTCAAGTTATTGTTCAATAGGAACGAGTGTCGCGAATACTGGAACCGTTTCAAAATACTTAAATGCAAATATTTACAACTCTGCTCCTTCTTTTTGGAATGGAACTTATATCATTGATTATAAATTCTTTATTTCAACTATAGTAGGAATTGTTGTTTTATTAATTTTAGTTTCTTTCTGTTTTGATATCGCAGTTCGTACTTTAAAACTTGGATTTTTACAAATTATAGCACCAGTTCCAATTATTTCTTATGTAGATCCTAACTCAGGAAAAAATGGAATGTTTACGAAATGGCTAAAAGAAGTTGGTAAAACGTGGGCATCTTTATTTGTTCGATTAGCTGCTATATTCTTTGCCGTTTACATTATAGGCTTAATTGTAGGACAGGAAACTTTGCAAACAATAGATGGAACATCAATTGGATATCGTTTCTGGGTAGACTTATTCTTAATTATTGGTGCTTTGATTTTTGCCAAAAAATTACCAAAATTATTGGAGGATATTTTAGGATTTAAGTTCGATAGTACATTACAATTAAATCCAATGAAAAAAATAAAAGATCAGGCATTAGGTGGTAAAGCAATTGATACCATTACGAAAAAGACAGTAGGCACAGGTACTGGGCTAGTTGCAGGTACTATTGCAGGTAGTGTTGCTGGAAACCATGTCGGTAATACTCGTAAAGGAATGATTCTTGGAGCTTTAAGTGGTGCTTCTACAGGATTTAAAACTGGTAAGGGAGCATTTGGTAAATCAATGCAAGAAACTTATAAACAACTAACGGGTAGTGAAATGGCTAGATTTTCATTATCTAAGATGTGGCTAAATAAAGAAGGAACAGAAAAGGTAGAAGAAATCAAAAAGAACCTAGGAATTGCATATCAAAACTTGAACAGTCGTCAAACATCTTTGAATATATCTGAACATATCACTGCTGAACTGGCACAATCATTAAAATCGAAAGGCTATGATATTAGTGACGTAGATAAGATGTCAAAACAAATAGCACGAAATATTAGTACACAAACTGCTGCTATACAACGATTAACACAAGAAAGAGATAACATAGTAATCAAAAATGAGGATGGTACAGTAAATCAACAGGCAACAATTGAAGCAAAAAATAATTATGAAACAAAAATTGCACAAGCAAATACAGTTCTTCATGAATTACAAGCCGATAGTAATAATTTAAATCAATATCAATCAAATATTGCAAGTGAAGAAGCATTACGTAAAGAAATTAGTGATATTAATAAGAATATTGATACAATGAAAAGTCAAAAAGCACAAACTGAAAGATTCTATCAAATTGATAAATCACCACAGAAAGACTATAACAAAGCTGTATCTGAAGAACAAAACAGAAGTCATAAAATGCTAAAATAACAATCAATAAAAGGGGATGGTTAAATGAATTTTTTGATACCAGCAAATTCAAAAAAATCTATGATGATCTTTGGATTGTTTTATCCATTTGATCTCATACTATTTGGAAGTGGGATAGGTATTACATTATTACTGATGATGCTACTTCCAATTGGTGATACAATAATGGCATTTATTGCAATTGCACCAGCGGTGATAACAGGGTTTTTAGTATTTCCGGTACCTAATTATCACAATGTTTTAACAGTTATAATAGGGGTTTGGAATTTCTTTACAACACGACAAAGATTTGTGTGGAAAGGTTGGAGTGTGACAAATGAGCAAGAAGAACAGAAGTAAGTATACAGAACAGTTTGTACCAATTAAAAGTATTACGAATGGTATGATTATCTTAGATAGCAATGAAAAGGTAAGTGGTATAAAAATAATGCCTAGAAATATTTTCATTGCGGATTATGATACACAAACAGCAATAATCAATAATCTAAAAAATGTGTATAACATGATTGATTATGAGTTTTGGATTATAGCAGCGGATCGTCCTGTGGATATTAATGTATACTTATCACAATTACAATTATTATTTAATTCCGTCAATGATCAGATTAAAAGAAAATTGATTATGGAAGATATTAATAAGGCAAATCTGTTTATGAATAATAATATTGTGGATACAGAATACTTCTTATTATTCAAGGAAAGCAATAATGATATAATTGCAAAAAGAATTCGCCAATTAATTAATGCTTTTGCGGCAGCTGGTTTAAATTCCAATCAAGTAACAAATGATGATTTAAGAATTATATTAGACAATTTCTTAAATGGTGGTCAAACAACTACATTTGGAACGGTGGTGGCATAATGGATGTAAAGAGTCAAATCGCTCCAAAGGGGCTTGAATTTAAATCAAATTCATTTGTAATTAGTGATAAATATGCAACTATACTAACAGTAATTTCCTATCCTAGATATATCCAACCTGGATATTTGTCTTCATTGACTAGTATGTCAGGGATTAAAGTTGTAATTAAGCATATACCGTTACCTTTTAGTGTAATTAGTAAAATGTTAAATAAGGAAATTGCAGATTTAAAACAAAGACACCAAGATGCAACTGATCGTACTTTACAAGAAAGAATTCGTCAAGACTATGAATCACTGGAACAATTTATTTCACAATTGGCTGCAACACAAGCTAAAATTTATGATTTTCAAATGCATGTTATGATAACAGCAGATAGTGAAGAAGAACTAACCACTAAGAAGTTACAAGTAAAAAGCTATTTAGAAGCAATGGAAATGAAAGCATTCCCATTACGTTTCGAACAAGAAAAAGTGTTAAAATCAATTTTACCAATTTTTCCAAAACAGGATATTGAATCACGAATTGGTACACCAATTCCAGCTCCAACCATAGCAGCAATGTATCCCTTCATATTTGATAGCATAAAAGATCCAGGCTTATCTACACTATTAGGAGTTGATTTCTCAGGTGGTGTAATTCTATTTAATCAATTTTTATATCAGATCCGAAAAGAACATAATCGAAATAATGCAAATATGATTATCTTAGGTACATCAGGTAGTGGTAAAACAACCGTTGCAAAAATGTTATTAAGAACTCACATCCGTAATAATTGTCAGCTAGTGGTCATTGACCCTGAAGGTGAGTTTGAAGAGATGACAAGACGTTATGGTGGAGACTTTATCGATCTTGGAAAAGGTGGAGAATTCGGTATGGTCAATCCGTTAGAAGTAATCATTGATGCAGATGATGAAGAAATTGAAGGTGGGTTAGGTTATACTGTTTTAACTAGAACTTTGCAAAGTATTAAAGCATTTATGAAGTATTATGATCCAAATATAGAAGAAGACGTATTAAATATGTTTAGTGAAATTGTACAAGAGACTTATAGAAGATTTAATATTAGTTTTGAATCAGATTTCACAAAATTTACTTCTGAAGATTACCCAACATTTAAAGATGTATATGCGACTATCAAAGGTCGTCTAGCCTCAATGACAGAGCCAACACATGAAAAAGACATCATGGAAAAATTAGAATTAAAAATTCGCCCTATTGTAAAAGAATTAAAATATTATTTCGATGGTCATACGACGATAGCATCACAAAGCGACTTTATTGTATTCAATATTCGTGAATTAATGAATGCAGATACCAATATTAGAAATGCATTGTTCTTTAATATTTTGAAATATGCATGGGGGCTTACTTTGGATAAGAGAGTTAATACAGTATTAATGGTGGATGAAGCGCACGTATTGTTGAGTGGAAATAATACACTCGGTGCTGATTTCTTAGCTCAAATTCAAAGAAGATCAAGAAAATATAATACTGGAACTATCATTATTACGCAACAACCAAGTGATTTTAGTGATCCAGGTGTAATTACACAAGGAAAAGCAATTTTTGATAATGCATCATACTACTTAGTGATGGGACTTAAAAAACAGGCAGTAGAAGATTTATCAAAATTAATCGATTTAAACGATAATGAAAAAGAAAATATAAAACGTTATAATCAAGGAGATGCACTCTTTGTGTGTGGTAGTAGAAGAATGCAAATTAGTATAATTGCAACAGAACAAGAGTTAGATTCCTTCGGTAATGGTGGGGGATATTAAAAAAAGATAGTTTGGTGGTGGTACCATGAATGACAATAATGATGAATTAGAACAGGAAGAACAGACAATAGAAATAGAAGAGCAACCGGAAGTCGAAGAAATGCCGGTTTCTCATTCTAATAGACCAGATAATATTCGCCAAACATTGTCTAGCCATAGTACTGATGATGCAACGAAAAGAATTAAAGATACTATTGCATCCCACCGCCAACAACATTTGAATGTTAATCAAGCATCAAATAATGTATCGCAAGAAACAGATCATATCGAAAATAAAGAACAAAATGATCTCATAAATCAAACAATGGAAACAGCTGCTTCTGTAGGATTACAAGCGGCAGGTGTTCCTGCTCCTATTGCAGACGTGATTTCAAAAAAAGCACTTTCTCAAAAAACGATTGCTCAAAAAGTATTAGAATTTATGGGAATGTCAGCATCCATATATGAAAATCCTATTTTATCTAATGTCGTTTTTTTTGGCACAATTGGAGGAATAGTTACCTTACTACTAGTAACAATATTGTTAATGAGTAATGGACGCAGTGTGAATCAAAAAAAGGATATTGCTAATTATTTAGCAAATGGTGTTGTCACAGAAAATGAAACATCAGAAAGTTTAACAAATTATTTAGAAGCTGGCGGATGGTGTAAGGGAACAATAGATTGTATGTCTACACCATCATACCAATTTTATTATCAATTTAGACAAAAAATTGTAAATAAAATAGAAGAGTATGAAGATGCCAATGCTGTAAATAGTTGCTCTAATACAATTACAATGACTTCAAATGATACAGTTTTATTATTAGCAACCATACTTTATGATAGAGCAGAAGATGATTTACTATCATCAGAAAAATTAGATTATTGGAAATTTGAACAATATATCAATGAGATGGACTATATTATAGATTCAATGTACGTACAAGAAAATTCTTGTTATACAATTTCTCATGATCATTATAAAGATGAAATTATAAAGACAGGCGGATATATTGATATCTACCGTGCGGATTTAGGTACTAGTTTATCAAAAGAAGCAAAAGAACAAATATATGAAGAAATAATTTCTGAAAGTAATAGTTATATGGGTGTTGCACAAAATTCAACAGATATTATTGGCGGTTATGCTGAATGTTCAGGTGTTACTGTTATTGATAAAGATAAAAATATTATTGGTACTTATTCATTAGAAGAATATGTAGCAGGGGTTGTCACTGGAGAAATGAGTTCAAAATATCCAGATGAATCTCTAAAGGCATTAGCTGTTGCTGCCAGAACCTTTGTCTTAAATGATACAAATTCTTGCCAAAAACCAATTGAAAGTAGTTCAAATCGTCAGAATTTCAATCCAAATATCAAATCGTTTGGAGAAGAAGCAGCTAATGCAACAGCGGGCGAGGTATTAGTAGATATATCTGGGAAAATTTTTAGTTCGGAATATGATTCCTGGTATTGTAAAGGAAGTAATACATGTACCTATTCAAAAAAACCAAATGGTGAGACACATGAAGTAACTATTTCTGATAAATACTTATCATCAGCTGCGGGTGGACATGGACGTGGAATGAGTCAAATTGCAGCTGCAGATATGGCAGATCAAGGAAGTAATTATCAAGAAATATTATCATTTTTCTATTCTGATGGGGTGCAAATTAAAAAATTAACAGCTTCTAGTGGACTATTAAGTGGTAATAAATATGCAAGCTCTGCACCAATTCATAGTAATGTAAATGAATTATTAAATAATAATTTTTATAATAAACAAGCTAGCAATTTAGGACAATGTGTGTGGTATGCTAGAAGTAGAGCTCAAGAAATTTTATACCATTCTAATATGCCAGATCATTTGAAAACAATTACGATGAATTCTATAAAAAACACATATGGGAATGGAGAAGCATGGTTCCGCAATCCGGATGGAAGTATTTTTTCAAAATCAACTGATGTTAATCAACCACGTGCAGGTGCTATTGTTTCGTGGTCAGGGGGAATTAATTCTTGTACACCAAATTGTGGACATGTTGCTATTATTGAATCTGTGAATGCAGATGGAACTGTCACCATTTCAGAGGGATGGAAATCCGGAAATTGGAGTAGTAACAGTTGGAGCACTGTAAATTACCGCAAATTTACAGCTACTATAGACTATATTAAGTACCATACAAATAGTAGTGGCGATCCATATTATTTTAATGGATATGTCTATTTATTAGGATAGGTGAGAGAATGAAAAAAATAAATCTAGTACTGTGCAGTTTTCTCATTTTATTGATGACTGGTTGTTCTGTCAAATATGAACTAAATTTTAATAATCATAGTCTTCGTGAGGCAATGACAATTGACGCCAATGATTGGTCAAGTGATCAAATTGAACAAACGTTAGAAGAATACGAAAATGAATCTTTAACTGAGAATTATAAAATTAGCTTTAATAAAGAAACAAAAAAAATTAAATTATCTAAGGACTATTCTATCCCTTCTTATGCAAATTCATCTATTTTGAGACAATGTTATACTGCATATAATTTTTTAGAGTCAGATGAATATTATGATCTAACTACAAGTAATACGTTTAACTGCAATCCTTTTGACTATATTGTTGTAGATGAAGTAAAGGTTCAAATTAAAACGAATCATAAAGTATTAAATCATAATGCGGACTATGTCGAAAATAATACCTATGTATGGGTAATTGATAAAGAAAATAGCGGAAATAAGCCAATTCAGATTCGTTTTTCAAAAGATATGAAAAATAATTATATAGGCTTGATTATTTTAGGAATAATTGTTATTATAATACTTATCTTATTATTAATGTTATTCATAAAAAGGAAAAAGAGCAATAATCTATAGGAGGTTATGTTTATGAAATTAAAATTTCGAGCAGAAACAAAAGATATTGTAATATTTGTTATTTTTTCAATTACGTTATTATACTTTATTGCAATTGCAGTACTTAATGTTGTTTCTCTTTTGAATGATTCTACATTACATGGACTTAATCCATTTCCTGCATTTACGGGAAAATATCTTGCACCTACAATGATATTCTTTATTGCTTTTATGATAGCAATTATCACTGGAGTATCTTCCTATTTTTTTGAAAGAGAAAAAGGAATTGGTATTAGTACAAGTGGAAAGAAAGAAAATGGATATTCTCATTGGTCAAAAGATAAAGAAATGAAAAAACAATTAAAAATTGTTCATCCTGGAGATGAAAAAAGTGATGTAGCTGGCGTTCCGCTTATTAATAATGGACATGAATTATGGGTAGACGATGGAGAGTATCATAATATTGTAATTGGTAGTACCGGATCAGGTAAAACAGAAATGTTAGTGCAACCAATGGTTAAGATTCTTGCTAAAAAAGGGGAATCCATGATTATTACTGATCCAAAAGGGGAAATTTATGAAAATAATGCCAATGAATTAAGACAAAGAGGTTATAATATTGTATTATTAAATTTCCGTGATCCTCAAAACGGAAATTGTTGGAATCCACTATTATTACCTTATAAATTATATAAAACTGGAAATTCAGATAAAGCCAATGAATTATTAGACGATTTAGCGAAAAATATTATATATGATGAATCTGCAAAGAATAATGACCCATTCTGGGAAAATACATCAGCTGATTATTTTGCAGGGTTAGCTTTGGCGTTATTTGATGATGCAAAAGAAGATGAAATTAACTTAAATAGTATCAATTTAATGACAACAGTTGGAGAAGAAAAAATTGGTGGAACAACTTATATGAAGGAATACTTTAGCGATAAAGATCAAAGTTCCCCTGCATACATCAATGTTTCCAGTACATTAATGGCACCATCTGATACAAAAGGTAGTATATTATCTGTATTTAAACAAAAAATCAAATTATTTTCATCAAGAGAAAATTTATCTGAAATGTTAGCACGTAGTGATTTTGACATGGAGGAAATTGGTCGTAAAAAAACAGCTGTTTTTATTGTAATTCAAGATGAAAAGAAAACATACCATTCTTTAGTTACTATATTCTTAAAACAATGTTATGAAACCTTGATTCGTGTAGCACAAGAAAATGGTGGTAAATTATCTTATCGTACCAACTTTATTTTGGATGAATTTGCGAACATGCCACCATTGAAAGATGTTACTACAATGGTTACTGCTGCACGTAGTCGT
Organism: uncultured Bacilli bacterium; assembly: GCA_947588975.1. Lineage (GTDB taxonomy): Bacteria > Bacillota_I > Bacilli_A > RF39 > UBA660 > UBA5026. The sequence goes on along the minus strand of CANQAF010000003.1, from coordinate 21,791 downwards.
TTAATTCGTTTCACATTTATTATTCAAAACTTTGCACAATTATATCAAGTGTATGGAAAAGAAAATGGAGAAACAATTAAAGGAAACTGCGGGAACATAATTTATTTAATTAGTAGTGAACTTGCTGCATTAGAAGAAATTAGTAAAATGTGTGGAGAGGTAAAATCTAAAAAAGATGATAAAACTGCAAGTACACCACTTGTTACTGTAAGTGATTTGCAACGTATGCCATTTGGCTCTATGATTTTACTGCGTACAAGATGTATGCCATTTAAAACGACATTAACGCCAAATTATGAAATGGTAAAACAAGGCCTTTGGGGACATGATTATGGGAAAGCAAGTTATCCACAAAGAGAAAAACAACCTGTTCATATATTTGATTTAAAAGCTGTTGTAGATCAAAAAAGGCAAAAAAAATTGGATGCTATGTTCAATGAAAAGGGTGGAATAATGCCAAATATGCCAGGTATGCCTTCACCAATGGGTGGAATGTTTCCAAATATGCCAATGATGCCAGGCATGGATATGCCAGTTAATAATTCTCCATCAAATAAAAATAATAGTTTTAATGTAGATGACTTAGTGAAACGTATTGATGCTAAAATAGCAGAGTTAGAAGAGGAAGAACGTAAAGAAAAAGAAGTACAAGCTGCAGAAAAACAGGTAAAAAGTGATACATCAGTCGCACAACCGATCATTAAGGAAATTGCAAAACCAAAAGATATGGATGCAAAAGAAGTGACAGATGATCAATTCTTTGATGATTTCTTTTCCGATGATGAATAGTCAAATCTCATCCGAACGATACATTATATTGCATATAATGTATTAGGGTGGTTAATATGATATCTAGTATTTCCATATCAGATTTGTTAAATATTGGGGACCCTATTCATATTATTGATATTCGTAGTGTACAAAGTTATAATAATAATCATATGGAAGGTGCAATTAATGTTCCATATGAAAAATTAATTGCGAAACCAGGACAATATTTGAATCCAAATATTCGATATTATATATATTGTCAAAAGGGGTTAACTAGTAATAAAGTATGCCAAATTTTAACAAGAATGGGATATAAAGTCACAAATATTATTGGTGGATATGAAGAATGGATATTACATAGTTAGATAGAGGATACTCTATCTTTTTATTTGTTTTTCTATTTAAAGATCAATTAAAAATGTTAATGATCTAAGATCGTTATGTTGAACAACCAGCATAAAATCCAATGTATTAGAAGAGGTACTAGATTGCTTCTAGTAATATTATAAAATTAAGTTTATGATATAGGATAAACACCCTTACCCGGTAGTTGATCTTCCATAAAGTATATTGGAGGATACTATGAGTAGAATATTATATACATATATACTTTTATGGAATACAGAAGCACCAATTTATGATATGTTTTTTTATCGACTAACAGGGTATCAAAAATATGGTTTTACAAAGGAAGAATATCAAATCTTAACGGATCCATACAATTTACAAATGGTTATTTTTTATCAATATTTACTATATATTATCTATAGAAGGCAGATTCCATGTACTATAGCGCATTTCCAATATGTGAACGAAATGTTAGAAAAAATAGAGAAAAAAGAAAAACAACTTACGAAAAATAGGAAATAATCTTGAGAATTTGGTCCATAATGTATTATAATAGAATAGAATGGTGACCCTATGGAAGCAATGATTCAAAATATAATTGAACTATTAAAAAATATTGTAGAAAACAGCAATTATATGGTAAGTTTGTTGACAGGAATTTTTATTATTGTATTAGAGTCAATTATTCCTGTATTACCACTTGCTTTATTTATTGCAATTAATATTCTAGTGTTTGGAAATGTTGTAGGATTTTGTCTATCTTGGGTTGCAACTATTTTAGGTTGCTCTTTAAGTTTTGCAGTATTTCGCATGTTAAAAAATAAAATTGAACCTAAGTTAACAAAAAGACCAATCATACAAAAATGTATGGATAAAGTAGGACATATGAAATTTAGTAATTTAGTGATTATACTTTCTATTCCGTTTACGCCAGCTTTTTCTATTAACATTGGAGCAGGGCTTTCCAATATGAAATATACAAAATACCTATTTGCATTATTAATTTCTAAAATATTTTTAGTATATTTTTGGGGATATATTGGCACAACCTTTGTAGATAGTATTACAGATATTGGGGTACTATTTAAGTTAGGAAGTATGATTATTGTTGCATTTGTATTATCAAAACTAGTAATGTATAAATTTGATTTGGATTAGGAGAATGTTTTATGGAGTATGTAATAATTGGGTTATTAATAATTATTTTAATTTTTGTAATTATCTCATTTATGAAGAGTATCAATGAATCTAATATTACGGAACGTCTTGGGAAACTAGAGACAACTACAATTAAAGAACTCGGTGAATTTAAAAGTGATGTATCTCAAAATTTAAATAATGATTTTAATGCTTTAACTGAACGTATGGATACCAGACTTCGTCTTATCAATGATCATGTCAGTGAAAGATTAGATCAAAATTTTGAAAAAACTAATCAGACATTTACTTCGGTATTAGAACGTCTATCCAAAATAGATGAAGCTCAAAAACAAATTGATCATTTATCTAGTGATATTGTATCATTACAAAGTGTATTAACTGATAAGAAAACAAGAGGAATTTTCGGTGAAGTAAATTTAAAACATATTCTTGCGAATGTATTTGGAGAGAATAATTCAAAAGTATACCAATTACAATACAGTTTAGAAAATGGAACGATTGTGGATTGTGCATTATTTGCTCCAGAACCATTAGGGTTGATTGGAATTGACTCTAAATTTCCACTTGAAAATTACCGTACGATGGTAGATAAAAATGTATCTAATGAAATGCGTGAGCAAGCAGAAAAAATGTTTCATGCAGATATGAAAAAGCATATTGATGCGATTGCTTCTAAATATATTATTCCAGGTGTTACTTCTGACCAAGCTATTTTGTTTTTACCTGCAGAAGCGATATTCGCAGAAATCACCGCATATCATACAGATATTATTGAATATGCTTATAAAAAAAGAGTATGGCTAACAAGTCCTACCACCTTGATTAGTACGTTAACAACGATTCAAGTCATTATGAAAAATATGGAAAGAGACGCTTATGCATCCATTATTCATAGGGAATTAAAATTATTAGATGAAGAATTCAAACGCTATAAAGATAGATGGGACAAGTTATCTAGAAGTATTGAGTCTGTTGGACGCGATGTGAAAGATATTCATACAACAACTGAAAAAATTACAAAACGTTTCGAATCAATCAATGATGTTGAAGTAGAACAGATTGAACATAAAGAATAGGAAGTGTCATATGGAAGATGTGAGACAAAAATATATGAAGGATATGAGATATGCAGAACAATTACTAGTATCAATCATGAATAATAAAGCTTTACTAGACAATATAGAAGTTGTTCATCAAGCAAAAAGATTACAGGATTGCCTTATGCTTCCCCCAACTGTTCAAAATCTAGTCGCATTAGAGCAGGTTATTCAAAATCTAAAACAAGCAATTGAAACAAAACCACATGAAATAGAATCTGATGGGGAATCTATGGGTTATACAAAAGTCAAAAAATCGGGTAATGGATACGTTCCAATTGAAGAAAGTTCAAAAAATATTGAAGTTCCAAATTATCATCCAATTGCGATAGAAAGAGCTTCTTTAAGACAAGATCCAGATTATATTTTTCATGATAAAGTCATACGAGTTTCTAACGTAACTCCTGCGAATCGAGGAAGTTCCAATGTTTTAATGCTCGCCTTCTTATCTTTCTTTTTTGAATCCCTTTTTCTCATATTATCGTTTTTATTATACAAATGATAATCTATATTTGATAAAAGGCAAGGTGAAATGAAGTGAAATTATTTGTTGCTTGTTCTTCTAGTGATGATATTCCTGACATCTATTTCAAAGATTGTAAGAATTTATTAGATATTTTATTAAAAGATCATGATTTAGTATTTGGCGTTGCTCATTCTGGATTAATGGGACTATCTTATGATATTGCACTTGATCATCATAGAGAAATTACAGGAATATGTCCAGAAATGTATCAAGAGGATTTCAAAAAGTTACACTGTAATTTAGAGATGACTACAAAAAATATTGAGGGAAGGACTCATCAATTAATTCGCACGAGTGATGTCTTACTATTTTTACCAGGTGGTATTGGTACAATCGATGAATTATTTGCTGCCATTGACCAAAAAAGGTGCCATGAATTTGATAAACCAATCATTATCTATAATTCAAATGGATACTTTAATTTATTATTAGAATTTATGGACAAACTATATCATGAGCATTTTTCTCCCTTGATAGACCAATCTAGCTATTTTGTTTCTGATTCCATTCCAGAAATAATAGAATATATCAATCAGTATAAACACTAAGATAGAAAGCAAAAAAATTGCTTTTTTTTTTAATTATATGATATTATAAAACTTATCAGGGAGGGTTTATGATGGAAATTAAAACGGCAAAGGAATTAGAAAGTACAGGGTACCGATGTTTATTTGAATGTGTTAAACAAAAAGGAATCCAACCAGTTTTTGAATTGATGCAAGATATCCAAAAATTACCTGACAACAAAGCAATATTGGTTCATCAAGCGATTATGGAAGATACAAATGCCTTAACAAAGTTGATAGAAAAAAACAAAAAGATCATTTCCTATTTTAGAGCACATCAAAAAGAATTATGTAGATTAAGTTTACTCAATGATGATGTATTTGAAACACTTCAAAGTTTATATAGCGATATATCGTTATTAGATATCTATTTAGAAAATGCGAAAAAGCTAGAAAATTTAAAAGTATCCAATATTCAATTTGCATCTTTAGATGAGTATAGTGGATATTGTGATATATATAAAGATGCATGTGGAAATATCATTAATATCCATAAATACTATACAGATGGAATCATAATAGCGCAAAAGGAAAGAGAAGTTGATAGATTATTTCGTTATTTTACCATTCCGTTTTGTTGTACCAATGCCTCATTCTTATTAAATGTAGTTAATGCTGAAGATTTTTGGCAATGTAGAAATATTCAAATTAAAGACTTTTCATTCAATGGAAATAATTTACCAACAGAAGAAGAAATTCAAAGTTATGAAATACCAAAGGAGTTTATCAAAAAATAAGAATCGCAATCAGCGATTTTTTTTATTTTGAGTTTGGTGAATTCAGTAGACATTTTTAGATTTTGTGATATAATAGGAATCAATTTAGTTTGGAGGTGTTACTTGCTTGAAATCAAATTTACCAGTTATTGTACTAAAAGGCATTGTTTTACTTCCAAATAATGACATTCGCTTAGAATTTGAAAACGATGGTAGTAAGGCCATTGTAGATACAGCAGAGTTATTTCATGATAATAATGTACTATTGATAAGTCCAGTCGATCCATTAGAAGAAAAACCAAAAATTGGTGAATTACCAATGATTGGAGTTGTTTGTAAAATTAGTCATAAAATGGAACTTCCAAACGGAAAAATGCGCGTTGTTTTAACAGGACTATATCGTGCAAAAGTAATCGAATATCTAAATTTGAATCAAACAGAAGAGACATTAGAATCCATTGTTGAAAAAATAGAAACACCATACTTAGAAGAAAAAGAAGAAAAAGTATATCTTCATAAACTCTATAAAGAATTAGAAGATTATACCAAACAAATTCCATATGTAGGGAATAGTATTTTATCTTCTGTTCAAGCGGTATCTTCTTTGAGTAAAGCAACAGATATAATTGTACCATACCTACAAATTTCATTGGAACGTGGTAATTTATATTTAAGTACCATTGACTCAAAAGAACGATTAGAAATGATTTTAAATGATCTTCATGAAGAAGAAGAAATGTTTGCGATTGAACATCAAATTGATTTAAAAGTCAAAAAAACATTAGATGATAGTCAAAGAGAATATTTACTTCGTGAAAAAATGAAATTGATCAAAGAAGAACTTGGTGATTCTGCACTCAAAGATGATGAAGTAGAACACTTGAGAAAACGAATTAATGATTTAAACGCACCTGAAAAAATAAAAGATAAATTATATGCTGAATTGCACAAATATGAATCTTTATCTCCTATGTCACCAGAAATTAATGTAGTGAGAGATTATATAGAATGGCTATTATGTTTACCTTGGAATGATAATACGATTGATAATGATGATTTAGAGGATGTTAGAAAAAAATTAGATGCTTCTCATAACGGACTTGAAACAGTAAAAACTCGTATTATTGAGTACTTAGCAGTCAAACAAATGACGAATAGTTTAAGAGGACCTATCATTTGTTTAGTAGGGCCTCCTGGAGTTGGAAAAACTTCTTTAGCGTTCAGTATCGCAGAAGCTATGAATCGTAAATTTGTAAAAATGTCTGTTGGTGGTATTAGTGATGAAGCGGAATTAGTAGGACATCGTAGGACCTATGTTGGTGCAAGTCCAGGTCGAATTATTTCGGCACTCAAAAAAGCCAAAAGTAGTAATCCTGTATTTTTAATTGATGAAATTGATAAAATGACAAAAAATTATCGTGGAGATCCCGCAAGTGTGTTATTAGAAATTCTAGATCCAGAACAAAATAAGTATTTTAGTGATCACTATATTGAAGAGGAATATGACTTATCCAAAGTAATGTTTATTGCTACCGCAAATTATATAGAAAATATTCCCGAAGCTTTAAAAGACCGTTTAGAAATTGTTCATTTATCTAGTTATACAGAATATGAAAAAATCGATATTGCTCAAAATTATTTGGTTCCTAATATATGTAAAGAACATGGAGTCAATCCCGTTGGGATTCAATTTAAAAAAGAAGCGATTATTAAAATCATTCGTAATTATACAAAAGAAGCTGGGGTACGTGAATTAGAAAGACAGATTGCAACCATTATTCGTAAGATTATTACAACGATGGTTACTAAACGCATTATTGTAAATAAATATATTATTGATACTAAAAAAGTAAAAGAATATTTGGGAAAAGAAAAATATACCGATATACATATAAAAAGTGGTGAAGTAGGTGTTGTTAATGGCCTTGCATATACTGTATTTGGCGGGGATACATTACCAATTGAGGTAAATTACTTTGAAGGAAAGGGAAACTTAATTTTAACTGGTTCCTTAGGAGATGTGATGAAAGAAAGTGCGATGATTGCTTTAAATTATGTAAAATCTAACTATAAGACATTTGGAATTGATTATCAAAAATTAATTGAAAATGATATTCATATCAATGTACCTGAAGCAGCAATTCCAAAAGATGGGCCAAGTGCTGGAATTACTCTGGTAACTGCAATTGTGAGTGCTTTTACAGGTAAAAAAGTGGATAATAAAGTTGCTATGACAGGAGAAATTACCTTACGAGGTAAAGTGTTAGAAATTGGTGGTTTAAAAGAAAAAAGTATTGGAGCACATCGTAATGGCATTACAACCATATTTATCCCAGAGGGGAATAAAAAGGATTTAGACGACATCAAAGAGGAAATTAAAAATGATATTACATATATACCAGTCAAACACTATAAAGAAGTTTATCAGTATTTGTTTGGTATGAAAGATGAAAAAAGATAGTCATAATCTATCTTTTTTTTTCATATAGTTGAGTGAATAGGAAAGGGGAAAAGAAATATGAAAAAAATAATTCCTTTTAAAAAAGATATTATTTTAAATACCAATATTGCAGAAATCACAAGCATTTCACTAGATCATACCCTACATATAGAAGATGAAAATTTAATTAGTGGTACATTTATTGTTAGTGGTGAATATAAAATGACTGAAGCAAGTATCAATGTAGAACCATTTTCGTATGAGCTACCTTTTGATATTGCCATTGATGATAAATATGATGCAACAGAAGCAACTGTGGATATCAATGATTTTTATTATGAAATTATTAACGATAATGTGCTTTCTGTGAATATTGAAGTTGTAGTGGATGGATTAGAAGAACCATTAATCAAAGAGCCAGTAGAAGAGTTAGAGCCAATTACCATTGACCGCTCTATGATAGAAGAAGAATTAGAAAGTGAGATGTTACAGATGGAAGCGGAAGAAGAAAATGAAATTCCTGTGGTAGAAGAAGTGAAACAGGAAGAACCAGTAACAGAAGAAGAACCTAGATGTATTGAACCAGAAGATGAAAAAATAGGTACGCTATTTGACTCTATGGATGATAGTATAGAAACTTATCAAAGCTATAAAGTATATATTGTAAGAGATGGTGATACGTTAGATACTATTTTAGAAAAATACAGTATTGCTAAAGAAGAATTAGAATGTTATAACGATTTAAAAGAAATCCATATTGGCGATAAGATTATTATCCCAACTGTCCATGCGTGAGCTAAATGAAACCTTAAAAAAATATCATTTAAAACCACATCATTATCAAAAATTAGGAAAAGCCAATTTGGTTGAAACTGATAAGGGTACATTTATTTTTAAGGAAAAAACAAGAGATCATAATCAGGCTATATTTGATTATTTAGATGCACGGAATTTTAATTATTATCCAAGAATTATCAGTGATAATACCGACGATTACACAATTACAGAATATCAAGAATCTATCGATATGCCAACAGATCAAAAAATGATGGATATGATTGATTTAGTGGCGCTTCTCCATAATAAGACAACTTATTATCATGAAGTTGATGAAGCAGATTATAAAAAAATATATGAAGATATTACCAATAATATTGAATATTTAAATAGTTATTATATTGATATAATTACAGTGATAGAAAACAGAGTATTTATGAGTCCTTCTGAATATTTATTAGCACGTAATATCTCTAAAATATTTTCGGCGATTAATTATTGCCGTCATGAGTTAGAAAATTGGTTAGAGCTTGTGCAAGCAAAAAGAAAACAACGTCTAGTTGTTCTCCATAATCACTTAGAATTAGATCATTTTATTCGTAATCGTAATGCTTATTTTATTAGTTGGGACAAAGCCAAAGTTGATCTTCCTATTTTTGATATGTATAAATTATATAAAAAACATGGTCTAGATTATGATTTCGAAAGTATATTAAGGCATTATGAAAAAAGTTATCCATTATTAGAAGAAGAGCGAAAACTTCTTTTTATTCTCATGTCACTTCCTGATAAAATAGAGTGGAATACATCAGAATATGAGATGTGTAAAAAGGTAAGTCGTCAAATTGATTTTCTATATAAAACGGAAATGATTTTATCACCATATTATACGAAAGAGAAAAAATAGTAAACATAATACAAATAAACAAAGTAAAAATAAATTAAAACGAGTAATTATGAAAAAAGTTAATATAAGTTGATAGAAAATAAGAATGGAACATATAAAAAGTCCAATGAACCAACGACCACGATTACACCACCAATTGTTATGTTTATTTGGCATATCAATCACCTATTATAGTATATGAAGTCGTCAAAAATGACGTATGATAAAAACCTAAATTGGAGAATCTCTTTTTACGAAATAAAGATACAAATATAAGAAAACATTTGATTCTAAAGTCAAATGTTTTTATAGTGACATATCAGACATTCATATATTCTTCTAAAGCAATTGAAATTCATATAGTAATATGTTAAAATGGTATTTAATGGAAGTAGGTAGAACAATATGGAAAAGTATATTCCTGATGTATATCAAAAAAGTATTTATACCATAGATTATGAAAAATTAAAAGAAAATGGAATTACATGTTTATTATTCGATTTGGATAATACCATAGAGCCTTATGCAGTCAAAAATCCTGATGAGAAAGTAGCGGAATTATTTTCTAGATTAAAGGATATGGGGTTTCAAGTGATTTTATTTTCCAATAGTGGAAAAAAGAGATTAAGACCTTTTAAAGAAGAATTGGAAGTAGACTGTTGTGCAAGTGCAAGAAAACCAAATACAAAAAAATTATTACATGTATTAAAGGAATTTCATTTAAAGGAAAATGAAGTAGCTATTGTTGGCGATCAAATCATGACGGATGTTTTAGGTGGTAATCGTGCTGGAATTACAACAATACTAATAAATCCAATTAGTGTAAGAGAACCTTTTTGGACCATTCCTAATCGTATGTTAGAAAGACGTATTATGAAAAAATTGTGTCAACGTGATTTATTTTATAAAGGAAGATATTATGAATAAATGTATGGGTTGTGGTGCCATCTTACAAAGTGTGGATCCAAACCAAGATGGGTATATTCGTGCCAATACAAAAAATCAAGATTTATGTGAAAGATGCTTTCGTATCCAACATTATAATGAATATAAACGGGTTACAAGAGAAAATAAAGAGTTTATTCAGAATTTAGAACAAATTAAAGAGACTGGCGATTTAACTATTTTCGTCATCGATTTATTTCAAATGAATAAAAATATAAAAAACTTGTTAGAACATTGTTCTTCTAATTTACTAGTTGTATTTACGAAAAGAGATATCTTGCCTCTATCTGTTACAGATGAAAAATTAAAATCTTATACAGATGTTTTAGGAATAAAGCCTCTAGATACTGTGATTGTAAGTGCAAATAAAAACTATGGATTAGATGAATTGTATGAAGCAATTCGTTACTATCAAACAAGCAAATATGTTTATATGATCGGATATACGAATGCTGGGAAATCTACTTTAGTGAATCATATGATCCAAAGTTATTCCAATTTAAAACAAACTATTACGACAAGTATGTTATCTTCCACGACCTTAGGTAATCTAGAGATTCCTTTAACGGATGATCTTATCTTAATTGATACCCCAGGGATTTTAGAAGAGGGTAATATATGTGATCAATTAAAGCCTACTGATTTAAAACGTATTCTCCCTAAAAAAGAAATCAAACCAATTACTTATCAAGTAAAAACAAATCAAAGTATATGGATTGAATCTTGGGTTAGAATCGATACAAAGTTAAATAATCTTACGCTATATTTTTCTAATCAACTGAAAATAGAACGTATTTTTCACGATAGTTCTACGGAAAATTTAATTCCACATGTGATACATGTGAAAGAAAATGAAGATATTGTGATAATAGGACTTGGATTTATCAAAGCAAGTAAAAGTGAAACCATAACCATTTATACATTACCTAATGTTGAAATATATACAAGAAAGAGTTTAATTTAAATTCTTTCTTTTTGTTATAGCTATTTATATAAAAATAGTGTAAAATAGAAATATAGAATACTGGGGTGAAGCATATGTTTGGAAAAATTCTTGGAATAGAAGAAAATTTAGTATTAGTTGAATTAAAAAATATTGGTACACAAAAAGATATCATGAATATGCATGTTTATATAGACGATGGTAGAAAAATAGTTGGTGAAGTTGTCGATATAAAAGATAGTGTAGTTTCTATCATGTTATTAGGAGAAATGATTGACTCTCACTTTGTTTTCGGTGTGATTAAAAAACCATCTTTTCAGTCAAAAATTACTTTTGTCCCAAGAAAGGATATTGAAAAGATTATTGGAATCCAAGATTACCAAGAAGATAGAGATTTATATATTGGTACAAGCCCTATTTATGAAAATGTACCTATTGGATTCCATATTAATGACTTTTTTGATAGTCATTTTGCTATTTTTGGATCTACCGGAAGTGGGAAATCATGTAGCGTAGCTCGTATTTTACAAAACCTTTTTCAAAAAAAAATAAGCATTCCTTATCGTGCTAGTTTATTTATTTTTGATGCATATGGAGAATATCACAGTGCTTTTTGTGAACTACATAAAAAGGTTCCAGAAATTGCATTTAAAGCGTATACTACTGATATTCATTCTAAAAATGAACTAATTCGCATCCCACTTTGGCTACTTGGTGTAGATGATATTGCTTTATTACTAGGTGCCGAAAAACATTCCCAGATTCCTATGATCGAAAAAGCATTAAAATTAGTTACAGTATTTGCGAGAGAAGAAGAGACAGTTTTAAAAATTAAAAATGATATTATTGCAAGATCTATTCTTGATATCTTATCTAGTGGTAGAGCTTCTGCTCAAATTCGCGATCAAATTTTTTCTATATTATCTTACTATAACACCAAAGATTTAAATCTAGAAACACCAATTTTTCAACCAGGTTATACACGTCCATTAAAACAATGCTTGAATATTGACGCTAGTGGTAAAATTCGTGAAATGGAACTCATTGTAGAATTCATGGAAAGTTTTTTAACGGATGATTATGAATTATCGTTACCAGATGGTAGTTTTCGTTATACGTTAAATGACTTACAAGATGCATTTGATTTTGCACTTATTTCAGAAGGTATTTTAAATAGTGATAAAGTATATGATGAGGCCAATATTTTAAAGGTACGTTTACATGCTTTAGTAGGAAGTGATGATAGTTTATATTTTGATTATCCAGAATATATTGATCGAGCAGGATATATCAAACAATTATTAACTGCTTCCAACGGAAGAAAAGCACAAATTATTAATTTTGATATTAACTATATTGACGATCGTTTAGCAAAAAACCTAACTAAAATTTATTCTAAATTATTATTTGATTTTGCAAAAAATGAAATGAAGCGTGCTTCTATGCCATTCCATATTATTTTAGAAGAAGCACACCGTTATGTCCAAAATGATAATGATAAATTCTTATTAGGATATAATATATTTGAACGTATTACCAAAGAAGGTAGAAAATATGGTGTATTACTTGGATTAATTTCACAAAGACCATCAGAATTATCCGAAACATCCTTATCACAGTGTAGCAATTTCTTAATATTTAAAATGTTACATCCAGCGGATGTTGATTATATTAAACAAATGGTTCCAAATGTGACACATGAAGTCATAAAACGTTTACGAATTTTACAACCAGGAACTTGTGTAGCATTCGGTTCTGCTTTCCATGTTCCTGTATTAGTTAAAATGGATATGCCATATCCGGAACCTAATAGTAGTAGTTGTAATATCTCAAAAACTTGGTTTATTAATAAAGAATCATAACATTGTTTTACAATGTTTTTTCTTTACTTTATTTTTGGTTTATGCTAAGATAAGGACTAAAAAAGAAGGTGTTATCAATGGAATACACTTGGGATATGGATCGACTATGTAAATATGAAACACAAATTAAAAGATTTATGGCTAGCAATAAACATTTAAAAAAAGAAATTAAAATAGAGTTACAAATGTCATTACAAAATATACGTTATATGAAATCGTTATTTTATAATTCACCCAATACAATGAGTATTTTTAAACAGTGGAAAATGAATTCTATTCAAAAATTGGTAAAAGTGGCTTTTCAAAATAATGAAAAGATTCCAACTGATCTGATTGATATGGCAATGAAATCTGCTAGTAGTTTTATGGAATACGATGCATGTGATTTTAACCAATCATTACCTAGATGTAATTTTTCCAATCAAGAATTGGTAGATATGAGTGAAGATTTTTTTCGTTGGATAGGGCATCCTAGTTATTTAGAAAAGTTTTCAAAGTATACAGATCCCAAAAATCATTTATTACAATTTGTTAAGAAAGATGATTTATACTATTCTGGTATTACAATGCCACTATTTTATCCAAATCCGGGGCTGTGGATTTTAATCAATAGAGAAAATACGTTATTAGACTTTTTCACTTTAAATCATGAATGTGCCCACGCAATTATGTCTAGTGAAGAAACTGCAGGATACGATCAAACAGAACATTTTTTTCTGAAAGAATTAGAAGGCTATTATTTTGAATTTTTAACATCACAATATTTAAAAGAAAAATTAGATAAAAAAACAGTCATACAATTAGAAACTCAAAATTTTTTCAATTTTTATTTGAATTTTAACAGATTTTATATTACCCAATTGGCTCTTTATATGTATCAAAAGAAAAGAGCGGTATCTTCCTTTTCAATTCAAAAGTTTATAATGATGAAGGGATTACCATTCGAGATAAATGAAACAGAATTATATAATGCATTGCTGAAAAATCCAAATGAAGATGTAAGATATATTGTATCTTATTTTGTGAATTTAGAATTAGAAAATATCTATAAGGAAGATCCTGAAAAATCATTTTGGCAATTTGAAAATATTCGTAAAAGTAAGTTAAATTCTATTGATGAAATATTAAAAGCGAATGGAATTACCAATCTTGAACAAACATCACAATTATCGCTTCAGAAAAAAATTGAATGGCTAAATGAAAACAACGAATAGTTGTTTTTATTCATATTCAAAAATGAATCAATCCTATAGAAAATGGAGCGAAAGGTATGATATACTATATATACTTGAGGTGATAACATGCATTCTAAAATCGTGACAGTAGAAGATGTAACCAAAATAGTGGGAATCAATAACTATATTGCAGCGTTAAAATTAGATAAAAAGAAATTAATTTATGATAGATATGAACGAATAGGGAATCGTATTAAAGTCCACTTTCACTATGAAGAATTGCCAATTACGATTATTTTAAATAAAGAATATCGTATGTTGGATATGAATTGTGGATGTAAGCCGGGGCTTGATTATTGTCCACACATTGCTTTAGCGGTGATGTATTTGATTCAACATGAAGAATTATTAAATCAAATGGTAGGCGAAATTAGTTATGAATATGATGCTGAATTTAATCAAATGTTATTGCGTCCCAATGTCAATCAATCATTGAAACAACAAATTATACTAGATATTAACTTAAAACAAATAGATCCTCGTCATCCAGGTGAATACGAATTACAGGTAAAAATAGGAGATAATAAAAAATATGTATTAAAAAAGCATTTAGAAGAATTTATTGATGTATATCGCGCTAATGCAGGGGAAGTAGAGTTTGGACAGGGCTTTACTTATAATCCAGAAATTCACTGCTTTAATGTAGAAGATACTAAAATTATTGAATTTATTGCTTTTTACGTGGATAGTCAAAATCATCCTGATTTTTCTTTTTATGGGTATCATACAACGAGTGAAGCAATCTCTTTTATAAAACTTAAAAACCAAAGTTTACTACAGTTTATGCCTTTATTAAAAGCAAAACCATTCACAGTAGAAATTGGATACTATGTATATCATTTTGAAGGAATAGAAGATGCTTTTCCTTTACAAATGCAACTTCATATGTTAGGAAATCATGTCGAATGGAAAATAGATTTAAAAGAACTAAAACCTCTTACCATTAACTATGCATATACCATGTCTAAAGATAAAATGTATGAGGTAAAAGATCATGACTTATTAAAGTTAATCGTAGAACATCAAAAACAAAATATTTACATTCAAGAAGAAGAAATGTCATTATTTAGTCAAACTATTTTACCAAAAATTGAAAAACAAACTGTGATGGATGAAGCATTACAAAGTCGGTTCTTAAAAGAATCACCTACTGTAAAATATTATTTTGAAAAAGATCATCGTGATGTCATTGCTAAAATTATGCTATGTTATCAAGGAGAAGAAAAAAATTTATTAGATTCCAATAATCAATGGGGAGATGTTTTTTTAGCGCGTGATGAAACATCAGAAAAACAATACCAACAAGACCTATTCCAATATGGCTTTATTTTAAAAGGAACAGAATTTTATTTAAAAAATAATGATGATATTCTTGCCTTTTTAGAAGAAGGATTATATCAATTATTACAAAAATATGATGTCTATGTTTCCAAAGATTTAAAAGATATGAAAATTGTACATCATACACAGTTGGAAAGTCATTTTTCATTAGGAAAAGATCGTATATTATCTTATCAATTTCAAATAGCTGATATAGATGAATCTGAATTGCAAGATTTTTTAAACTCTATTCGTACCAAAAAGAAATACTATCGTTTAAAAAATGGAAATTATGTAGATTTAAAGCAACCAGAATTAACTGAATTTACCCATATGTTAGATGTAATGGGCATGGATTTGATGACGGGTACACTTCCATTATATAAGAGTTTAGCACTGCATTCATTTCCCGATATCATTCAAATGGATGAAGCTTTAGATACTTTTCTCAATCGATTTGCAAAATATAAAGATCTACAAATTCATTGGAATGCATCTGATCAAAAAATAATCAGAGATTATCAGAAATTAGGTATTCAATGGATGTTAACTATTTCCAAATGTGGATTTGGAGGTATTCTGGCAGATGAAATGGGATTGGGGAAAACTCTGCAAACAATTTATTATATGAAAGAAAAGTTAAAAGAAGAAAAAGGCACGATGCTTTTGATTGTACCAACATCTTTATTGTATAATTGGGAACATGAATTACAATTATTTGGTAAAGAGTTGAAATATTTAATTGTTAGTGATACCAAAAGTAAGAGAAATCATCTATTTTCCCATTTAGAAGATTATGATGTTGTGTTAACTACGTATGGATTATTACGACAGGATATTGACGCTTATACAAATTATATATTTGATACTTGTATTTTAGATGAAGCTCAAAATATTAAAAATGTAAATACAGAAACGACAAAAGTAGTAAAACAAATCAAAGCCAAAACCCGTTTTGCTTTAACTGGAACTCCAATTGAAAATTCTATTTTAGAACTATGGAGTATCTTTGACTTTTTAATGCCCGGTTTCTTATCATCTTACCATCAATTTAAAGAAAAATATAATTTGAAAGCAATTGAAGAAGATGAATCCTTATTAAAAAATTTAAATATTCAAATTTCTCCTTTTATTTTAAGACGAAGAAAAAAAGATGTATTAAAAGAATTACCAGATAAAATAGAATCCAATATTTATGTCGATATGACAGAAGAACAGAAAAAATTATATTTGGCAGAATTAGAACAGGCAAAAACTAAAATTGAAATGACTATTGCCGAAAGTGGTTTCATGAAAAGTCAGATTTTGATTTTATCACTATTAACAAGATTACGTCAAATATGTATTGATCCTAGATTATATTTAGATACCAATATTCGTAGTGGTAAGTTAGATGCACTTATTGAAATATTAAAAGAATCAACCCAAAATGGGCACAAAATATTATTATTTTCTCAATTTCCATCGGCTTTAAAATTAGTACAAGAAGAATTAAAGAGAAATGCGATTACTTCCTATTATCTAGATGGAAGTACACCTAGTAAGACAAGAATTGAATTGGTGGATGCTTTTAACCAAGATTCAACCAATGTATTTTTGATTTCTTTAAAAGCAGGTGGAACCGGCTTAAATTTAACGAGTGCAGACATTGTAATACATTTAGATTTATGGTGGAACCCTCAGATCGAAAATCAGGCAACGGATCGTTCTCATCGCATTGGTCAAAAACATGTAGTAGAAGTGATTCGTTTGATTGCCAAAGGTACCATTGAAGAAAAAATATTAGAGTTACAACAAAAGAAGAAACAGTTAAGTGAACAAGTGATTGAAGGCGATATGCGTGATCAAATGATTTTATCTAAATTAACCGAAGAAGAATTGATGGAAATTTTAAAAAGTGAATAAGATAGATTATGGTTGTGATATAATAATAGAAATAGGAGGCTAGCATATGGAATTAATTTGTAATATTGATCGTGACACTTATGAAGCATTTGTTGAAAATAATCCTTATAAATCACACTATTTACAAAGTTATGCATGGGGAGAATTTTGCCAAAAAGATAAAAATTTTATTCCTCATTATATTGGATTAATGGACAATAATTCTTTAGTAGCAGCTACTTTGTTGCTTGAAAAAAAATTACCAATGCATTATTGCTACTTTTATATTCCAAGAGGATTTGTCATGAATATGAATGATTCCAATTTATTAAAAATATTTATAACTGAATTAAAGAAGTATGCAAAGTCGAAAAGAGCAATTTTCATCAAATTAGATTCAGATATTGTATATCATCAAGAAGATTGTTTTGGAAATACAGTAGAATTACCATATTCTGGTGAAAAAATTTTAAAAGATTTAGTACGTCTTGGTTTTCACCATTTAGGGTTCACCAAAAATTTTGATTTAAGCCAACCTCGTTATACTTTTCGTATAGATTTTAAAAAACCATTAGAAGAAATTAAAAACAATTTTTCTAAAACGACCAAACAACGTATTAAAAAAGCAGAAGAACTTGGAATTGAAGTAAAAATTGGTACAGAAGAAGATATTCCTACTTTCTTTGAACTTATGCGTATTACGGAAGATCGAAAAGATTTTATTACACATGGACTTCAGTATTATCAAGATTTATACCATATTTGGAAACAACATAATGATTGTGATTTGTTCTTAGGAATTGCCAATATTCCTAAAATTTTAGATATATTAAGTAAGAAAGAACAAGAACTCACCTTTGAATTAAAAACATTTGAAAATATACAAAATTTGAGTAAAAGCCAAAATTCTAAAAAGAAAGAATTAAATCGTCAATTAGAAAAATTACAAGAAGATATTCAAAAATATAGAAAATACCAACAAGAGTATGGAAATGAAATTACATTAAGTGCCCACTTTATTATTGCATATGGGAACAAAGCATGGGTATTATATGCGGGAAATCATAATATTTTATCAGAAACTTATACAAACTATAAAACCTATGAAACACATATTGAATATTATTATCAAAAAGGAATTGAAATATATGATCAATTTGGAACCATTGGAGATTTAAGAAAAGAAAATCCATTATATGGTTTACATGAATTTAAGAAAAAATTTGGCGGAGATTATGTAGAATTTATTGGTGAATTTGATCTTACTTTAAATAAAGCGATGTATTTGATCTTTCAAAAGTTTGTTCCATTCTATCGCCGTATGAAATTTCGTGTGAGTCAACATGAATTAACCAATCAAAAACAATAAGTGATTCTTATTGTTTTTTATTTCATAATAGGTGAATTTTTATATTCACTTTCAATCATATCAATTTGTTCTTTTCCTTCTAAAATACTTGCATAAATAGATGTTGCTCGCAATTCCATATCTAACATAGGGTGATGATAAGAAGAAAAATTTGTTACAATTGGAACAGGAATGGATGGTTTTAGTTGTTTTAATAAATCTCTTCCCTTACGACTAAATCCTAAAATACGAATATATTCAATTTTTTGAAATTGTTTCATTTCTTCTTTGGTCACATTACAAATAATATGAGTAAACATACGGTTTAATTTGTGATAAGTATAACGTTTTGTTTTAATTTTTAAAATTAAATCATCTAGACTTTTAGAACTAATAATAAATTTACGAATCCTATTTTCAATTCCTTCATCCACCGTTTGATATTGATCTAAATGGTTCATGTCAGATAATATTTTATATTTTAATAGTGGAAAATAATCACTTGTAAAATGTGGATGTTTTAAATAATCTAAAGTTTTATTTGGTACATAAGGGGAGATATCCTCATGGTTTTGTAATGCATGACGAATACTGGTTGCACTACTTAAAGTACCTTCTAATTCAGTTCCATTATAGTGATTGTTTCTTGGAATACATACAGGTTGAATTGTACTATTGGTTTTAAAAATTTCTCGAATATAGGTAAGTCCTAAAATATCATTTGGCTCCTTAATTCTTTTTCCAGATATTTCATATAAAGCTTTTGATAATGCAGTTGGGTAATTCGTACCTTCTTCTAAATATTGTTTTACAAGTTTATGATATTTTGGATGATCTAATTGTATTTTGGCAAGCTCAATTAAACGACTAATTTGATTACATTCACTACCAAAAACAAGATAATCCACTTTCAACATATTTAAAATTTCAATACTGGCTTTCGCAAAAATATCAGCACTCTGTGTAGCAAATACAAATGGAAGCTCTACAACTAAATCCACGCCATAAGAAAGTGCGAGTTCCGTCTTATCCCATTTATTCATAACACTGACATCGCCACGTTCCGTAAAATTGCCACTCATTACTAGAACAATAGAGTGATTGGGGAATCTTTTTTTGATTTCATTCAAGTGAAAAATATGTCCATTATGGAATGGATTATATTCACAAATAATACCTACACTATGCATATACTTCACCATAATTATCATATCATAAATTCATTGAAAAATATAGTTGAATATGATAAGATATTGGTACATCTGGAGGGGATTTCATGATTATCTGCGACATGGATGGGACATTACTCTGTAGCAACCATACAATTTCTTTTAAATCAAAAGAAATATTAAAGAAATTAAAAGAAATGGGAAAAATAATTGTGATTGCAACTGGGAGAAGTGTCAATAGCGCTATGAAGTATTTGTCTGATGAATTTGTAGACTATTTACTTGCTAATAACGGAGCAATATGGTATTCCTTAAGAGAACAAAAAATTGTAAAGAAAAGTCTTTTAAACACAAAAGATTGTATGGATATATTAAAAAATTATAAAGATTGTTTTTTAAGTATATATGTAATGGATTTTGTAGAAGAATATTATGTCATGAATGTAGAAGATGCATTGGATATCATTTCTCAAAATCAAAATATTGTTTGTCTAAGTATTCATTGCCTTCCTGGATATCAATGCGCTAGTGTTGCAACACAATTGATGAAAGAATACCCTAATTTATATATAGAATTGATGCAAGATTCATTCAGTGAAGAACAGTGGGTGAAAGTCTATTCAAAAGAAAACGACAAAGGTTCTAATATTATCAAACTAAAAGAGTATCTTTCATATAGAGGAGAAGATATCATTTGCTTTGGAGATGGATTGAATGATGTTGAAATGTTAAAATGCGCAAATATAGGCGTCGCAATGGGAAATGCTTTGCAAGAAGTGAAAAATGTCGCAAATGAGATTACTACATCCAATGATGAGGATGGCATTTATAAATTTTTAGAACAATATTACTTTGATTAAGAAAGGAACGATTATTATGTTTATTGATATTACAAGACTAAAAAACGGAATTGACTCATATATTGAAATTGATCGTATCGTTGAATGGAATCCAGAAACTATGAAGAATACAGGTCTGTTAGAATTAAAAGATACGACTGTTAGAGGTACAATTACAAAGGATAGTATTGATAGTTTAGTACTTGATATTATAATTGAAGGAACAATGATACTACCATGTGCAATTACCTTAAAGCCGGTTTCTTATCCATTTACCACTTCTGTACAGGGAAATATTGAAAATTTACTTGAAGAAATCGGTGAAATTGACAAAAAAATGGAAAATACTATTGATATTTTTCCAATTGTATGGGAAAATATATTAGTGGAAATTCCTTCTCGTGTAGTAAGCGAAGATGCAGATTCCATTTCTTTAGAAGGGAATGGATGGCGTTTATGCACAGAGGAACAAAATGAAGAAATCAATCCAGAACTTCAAAAATTGAGAGATTTGTTAAAATGAAAAGCGAGGTGTGACAGAATGAAATTAGAATTACAATTATTTGCAGTACCTTTCCGTAAAGTAAGTAAAACAAGAGGTAGAAAACGTCGTACACATTATAAAATAAGTGAAAATGCAACTGTAACATGTCCAAAATGTGGTGAAGCTGTAAGAGGACATAGAGTATGCGCTAAATGTGGTACTTATAAAGGAAAAGAAGTTATCGCAAAAAAAGAAGTAACTGAATAGTTACTTCTTTTTTATTATCAATTCATAAAATAGAATTTCAAAAAATAGAAAAATATGCTATACTGATCATAAGGAAG
Organism: uncultured Bacilli bacterium; assembly: GCA_947588975.1. Lineage (GTDB taxonomy): Bacteria > Bacillota_I > Bacilli_A > RF39 > UBA660 > UBA5026. The sequence goes on along the minus strand of CANQAF010000003.1, from coordinate 130 downwards.
TGATCCACTTGAAACAGAAAGGTTTTACATTAACAGAAATGATTGCGGTAGTGCTGATTATTGCATTATTAACAATTATTATTTTACCATCCATTTTAAATCAACTTCAGTCACAAAAGGATAATATTAG
>CANQAF010000002.1 GCA_947588975.1 uncultured Bacilli bacterium | reverse complement strand
AAATAGATTCTTTTCTTTTTTCATTATAAATGAATTTGACTTACCTTTTAAAACATGATATATTATAGCCTAAAAAAGGGGAGCATGTTATGAGTATAGAAGAGATTAAAAAACAAAAAGTTGTGAATTATAAAGAAATTCGAAAAATATTAACAGGTGAAGAAGAATCACTTTTTGAATGTGGTTATATTGGATTCCATCCAAATATTTCTGATCATATTGTGGATGAAGTATTGGATCTCACAGAAATACTAGATCCATTTATTTTAAAATATTATAAAGAAATACAAGGAAATTATCATTATAATTCACAATCATTATGTTATTTTCTTTCTAGTTTGTTTTGTTTAGCAAATTCTAGTTGGAAATTAATTCAAGGAGAATTTGATTTTATAGATCAAGAAAGAAAATATTACCATTCATGGATTCAAAAAGAGGGTATTACATATGATCCTGTTTTAAAAACAGTAACATCTCAAGGCATGTACAAACAGTTTTTTATTGCTAAATATCACTATAACCAAGAACAAGTAAAAGAATTATTTCAAAGAACAGGAATGTTTACATATTATGAAGAAGATTTAAATAGAGGAGTAATTAGTCCTTTTGCTAAAATGTGGTATTATGATACACCACAAGCAAAAATGAGTGCTGAAAAAGCACTAAATCAATTAAACAGTTACTTAAAAGAAAAACAATATACTTTAAAGTAGATTTTCACTCTTTTTTATAAAAACTGTTTCTTTTTTTTTACCTTTATGTTAGAATTTTAATAGTATGATGTAACAATTACATATACTTTAGCAAGCTATAAAATATAGGAGGACAATATGGATGATATTTTATTAAGCACAGAACAAAAAATGGAAAGTACGATTGAAAATCTAGATAAAAGATTGTTAAATATTCGTGCAGGTCGTGCCAATCCAGCAATATTAGATAATGTGACAGTTTCTTATTATGGTGTTGATACACCATTAAAGCAACTTGCCACAATTTCCATTCCAGAAGCACGTCAATTATGTATTAAACCATTTGACCGTTCTAGTATTGGTTTAATTGAAAAAGGAATATATGAAGCAAACATAGGTTTAACCCCAAATAATAATGGAGAAACAATTATTTTAAATATTCCCGCACTAACAGAAGAAACAAGAAAAGAATATGTAAAACAGGCTAAAGCCGTTGCGGAAGAAGCTAAAATTGCTTTACGTAATATTCGTCAAGATGGAATGAATGATAGTAAACGTTTAGAATTACCAGAAGATGATATCAAAGCAGTACAAGATGATATTCAAGAATTAATTCAAAAATATAATAAAATAGTAGATGATAAAGCAAAAGAGAAAGAACAAGAATTAATGAGTATATAAAAAGAGAAAAATTCTCTTTTTGTTTTAAAAATCATTCAAATATGATAAAATGAATGAGGTGAGAACATGGAACAATTTAATCGTAGTGAGCTTAGAAAAAAAATAATGACAATTCTATATCAAATTAATGTTTATCAAAACAATAAAATGTCTTATGATGTGGATTCTATCATGAAAGAAGTAGTCGAAATTGAAAATGAATTTGTAAAGGAAATTGTATATGGAGTTATTACTTATCAAAAAGAAATCGATGAACTTGCCAATCAATATTTAGATGGATGGACAATTGATCGATTGGGAAATACAGATTCTGCAATTTTACGTATGGGTATATATGAACTACTTTATACAGAAACACCAGATGTTGTATGTATCAATGAGGCTATTGAATTAGCGAAAATGTATAGTGATGATAGTGTTCGTAAAATGATTAATGGAGTATTAGATAAAATATATCATAATAAATAAAAGAGGATTTATGGAAGAAAAGTATTTAACTGTTACTGCGCTCACTCGTTATTTAAAATATAAATTTGATAGTGATTCTAATTTAAGAAAAGTTTATTTAAGAGGAGAAATTTCTAATTTTAAATCACATACAACTGGACATTTCTATTTTTCTTTGAAAGATGAAACGAGTAAAATTAATGCCATTATGTTTAAAACGAATACTAGCAAATTAAATTTTACACCAACAGAAGGAATGAAAGTATTGGTTACAGGTTCAATTAGTGTTTATGAAGCAACAGGAAATTATCAAATATATGTGGAAGATATGCTTGAAGATGGAGTAGGAAACCTGTATATTGCTTTTGAACAATTAAAAAAGAAACTAGAACAAGAAGGCTTATTTGATTTAAAACACAAAAAACCAATTCCAAAAATTCCTGAAAAAGTTGGGATTGTAACTGCATCTACGGGTGCAGCTATCCGTGATATTTTATCTACTATTCATAGACGTTTTCCACTTTGTAAAACTTATTTATTTCCTTGTTTAGTACAAGGTGAAAATGCTGCAAAAGATATTGTAAAAAAAATAAAACAAGCAAATGAATATCCATTAGATGTGTTAATTGTAGGTCGTGGTGGTGGATCATTTGAAGATTTAAATTGTTTCAATGATGAAGAAGTTGCTAGAACCATTTTTGCATCTACGATTCCTGTCATTAGCGCTGTTGGGCATGAAGTAGATTATACCATTGCTGATTTTGTAGCCGATTTAAGAGCACCAACACCAACTGGAGCTGCTGAACTAGCAGTGCCTAATTTAGTAGATTTAAAACATCAATTAACACAATATCATATTCGTTTGAATGAAAGTATTATAAAAAAAGTAAAAATACAAAAACTATATTTAGAAAGCTTTAAAAGTTCATTTGCAATTAAAAATCCAATGTTATTGTTTGAAAATAAAAGACAAAAATTGGATGTATTATATGAACAACTCATACGATCTATACAAAGTTATGTAGAACGAAAGAAAAATGCTTTATATCAATTACAAACACATTATATTTTGAGTAACCCAAAACAGCTATATGAGCCTTCTAAACAAATGTTAAAAAATATCATAGAAAAATTAGAACTATTAAATCCGCTTAGTGTTTTAAAACGTGGTTATTCTCTAACTTATCATAATGACACTTTATTACACCATATTGCATCTTTAAAAAAGGGAGATCAAATTATGGTAAAACTTTATGATGGCGATATCTATGCGAATATAGAAAGGATTGAAAAACAAAATGGAAAAAACAAAAAAATTTGAAGAAAATATAAAAGAATTAGAACAAATCATCAATGAATTAGAAACTGGAGAAATTGATTTAGATGAATCAATCAATAAATATACAACCGCTATGAAACTTGTAAAAGAATGCGATGAAAAATTAAAAACAGTAGAAGAACAAGTAAGTAAAATGGTTTTAGAAAATGGAGAAGAAGAACCATTTGAAGTAATTGACAATTAATACCTGATTGGGTATTTTTTCTTTTATAACCATATAAAAAACACACATAATAATAATGTAGTCTGCAGGTGAAGGAGATGATAAAATGATTTTTAAAAAATTTAAAAAATCGTTTGCCTTATTACTTCTTTCACTATTTATTATGCCATATTCTGTTTTCGCTTATTCAAAATACTTAATTCCAGGTGGTGAAAATATCGGGATTCAAATTACATCAAAAGGAATTATGGTAGTAGGTGTATATGAAGTAAATGGTACATATCCTGCAACGGATGCGGGACTTAAAATAGGCGATAAAATATTAAAAATTAATGGAGTAGTTGTAGAAAATATTGATGACATGGTAACTAAAATTAATGCGTCTCAGTCTTTAAAACTTGAAATTACATTTGAAAGAGGAGAAACAACAAAAGAAACATTCCTATCCATTGCAAAAGAAGATGGTATATTGAAAACAGGTCTATATGTAAAAGATAGTATAACAGGAATTGGAACATTAAGTTTTATTGATCCTGATCGTAAAATTTTTGGTGCCCTAGGACATGAAATTGTTGAAAAAACAACTGGACAAATTTTAGAAATTAAAGACGGGAAAATATTTAGCGCAAATGTGACTAGTATTGATCGAAGTGCCGAAGGAACACCAGGAAGTAAAAATGCAAAATTTGATTTTTCAAATCAAAATGGTACCATAGAAGAGAATACAAAAAAGGGAATTTTTGGAACATATACAGGTGAAATTCCAAACAAAAAATTATATCAAGTTGCTTCTTTTGAAGATGTAGAATTAGGAAAAGCTCAAATGTTGACTGTCGTAGAAGGAAACCAAATTGGTGAATATGATATTGAAATATTAAAGGTTAATAATAACCCAAATCAAGAAACCAAAAATATATTATTTGAGATTACAGATCAAGAATTATTAGAAAAAACAGGTGGTGTTGTGCAAGGTATGAGTGGTTCTACTATTATACAAGGGGATTATATTGTAGGTGCTGTAACACATGTGGTTATCGATTCTCCAAATAAAGGATATGGAATTTTAATTGAAAATATGTTGGAAGAAGCGGAAGATTAGAGAATATTCTCTTTTCTTTTTTTATTGGGCAAAATTTAAGCATAAATAAGAAGAGAAATCTCTTTATACTTGTATATTAATAGAATTTATACTATAATATAATATAAGAGTATGGTGGTGAACTATGATACAAAGAATCTTAAGTGCAGTGGTTGCACTCTTAATCATGATACCTATTTATTTAATAGGTGGATTGCCTTTTACAATTACAATCTATTTATTATCTATTTTAGGACTTAGGGAATTTTTAAAAACAAAAGAATCTAAAAATGAATTACCAATTTTTGTAAATTTTATTTCATATATGGCACTAACATTTTTAGTATTACTCAATATGACAGCTGATCATCTCATATTTAGTATTGACTATCGTGTAATTGCAGGATTATTTTTAGTGCTATTGCTTCCTACAGTTTTATACCATGATTCAAAAATATATAGTATTGTAGATGCTTTTTATTTAATTGGTGGAATCTTTTTTCTTGGGACCAGTTTTTCTTTAATTATTGCATTACGAAACTATAATATGAACTTATTACTATATTTGGCAATTATTACAATTATTACAGATACTTATGCTTTGATTGTTGGTCAATTAATTGGAAAATATCCATTATTAACAGATATCTCCCCAAATAAAACATGGGAAGGCACTATTGGTGGAACTATTTTTGGGGTAATCATTGCAACTGTATTTTATCATGTTGTAGTTGATCCAAGTCTATCATTAACAATTTTAATACCAATAACACTCTTTTTATCATTATTAGGCCAATTTGGTGATTTAGTATTTTCGGCAATCAAACGATATTATGGTGTAAAAGATTTTTCAAACATTATGCCAGGACATGGTGGAATATTAGATCGTTTAGATAGTCTTATTTTTGTAACTTTAGGATTTATGTTTTTTATTTCTATCATATAGAAAAGAGGCACTTATGACACTCATATATTTTATTTTAGTTTTAGGCATAACCGTTATGATCCACGAATTTGGACATTTCCTTTTTGCAAAAAAAGCGGGTGTTTATGTATACGAATTTTCAATTGGAATGGGACCTCGTATTTTTCATTGGAATCGTAAAGGTGATGAAACAACTTATTCCATTCGTCTGCTTCCTATTGGTGGATTTGTAAGTATGGCTGGTGAAGATTTAGAAGCAGATGACCAAATTCCAAAAGAAAAACAATTATGTAATAAAACATGGATTCAACGCTTTTCTACGATTATTGCAGGGATCCTATTTAATTTTTTATTGGCAATTATTTTATTATTTATTGTTGCATGCATAAATGGTACACCTTCTACAAAACCTTATATTGATACAGTAGAATCTAGTTATCCAATCGCACAAACATCAGTTACCTCAGGAGATTTAATTACCAAAATCAATGGAAAATCCATTCATTCAATTGATCGATTACTTCTAGAAATGCAGGTATATGCAGGCGAGACATTAAAAGTAACAGTGCAACATATCAATGGAACAAGTGAAACTGTTACGTTACAACCTACTTTAGTAGAAGAAGATGGAGTGTCTAGTTATCGCTATGGATTTTCATTACAAAATACAGTAGAAAAAGGGATTGTTCCTGCAATTCGTTATGCTTTTGTCAAAACTGGAAGTTTAATAGAACAAATGACAATGATTATTGGATATTTGTTTACAGGTAAATTAAGTCTAGATAATTTAGCAGGTCCAATTGGTATTTTTAGTATAGTAGGAGAAACCGCAAAAGCAGGATTTTTAAATTTACTTTATTTAATTGCATATTTATGTATCAATGTTGGATTTATCAACTTTATACCGCTTCCGGCATTCGATGGAGGAAGATTACTATTTTTAATCATTGAAAAAATAAAGGGAAGCCGTGTAAATCCTAAATTGGAAAATACAATTCATAGCATTGGTTTTATCTTTTTAATGATATTGATGCTTGTGATTACATATAATGATATACTTCGCTTATTTCACTAAAGGAGAATGAAATGAAAACACAAATGGAAGCAGTGCTTGTATGTTGTAAGTATTATGATTTCATTATTAATTTTCACTACCCAACTTATGATTATGTTACAGAAAAGTTAATCAATATTTATCAAGAATTTATCTTCGGAATGAACCCTGATGATAAAAAAGCATTAACAATGGCAAGACAATTAGATCAAGTCATGTATGTCTATTTAACGACCAAACATTTTTATCAAATGGTCCAAAATTACGATATGAATGGAACTTCTATGATATTTGAAGATGCAGCAGATATTATTGCTCTTTATCATGATTATATTAAAGATGAGATGAAATCCACTTCTACTACGAAATGGATTTAAAAAGAATCTTGATTTTTCAAGATTCTTTTTTTTTGAAAAAGGATTTATCCAATTTATTTTCTATAATAACAGTGAGGAGGTGAATTATGAAAGAAAAATTACGAAGATATTTTTATTATTATCGGAAAGAAATTTGTATTTTTGGGTCCTGTTGTTTGGTCATATTAATTGGTTTAGTATGTTTAATACCAAAATCAAAAGCTAGTAGTGGAGAAATTCAAGAAGAAATCACACAAGCTACTTTTGAAACACCAAAAATAGAACAAACTACACCTGAAGTGATTCGTGTAGATATTAAAGGAGCAGTATCATCACCAGGTGTATATGAGATGCGCGAAGGTTCTAGAGTTAATGATGTTATTTATCAAGCTGGTGGTACACTTGAAAATGCAGATTTATCTAGAATTAATTTAAGTAAGCATGTAACAGATGAAATGGTAATCATTATATATACAAAAGAGCAAATTGCAGCTTTAAATGAAGCCCAAACTAAAATAGAATATGTATATGTTGAACCTGAATGTACATGTCCTGATTCTATCAATGATGCATGTATGGAATCTAGTCAAGAAAATGAGCTACCTTCTTCATCCCAAAAAATATCTATTAATAATGCTACGCAAGAACAATTAGAAACATTACCAGGAATTGGAGCAAGTAAAGCAAAAACCATTATAGAATACCGAACCAAAAAGCCATTTTCATCCATTGAAGAATTAAAAGAAATCAAAGGAATTGGCGATGCATTATTTGAAAAAATTAAAGAACAAATTACATTATAGTGTATTATGGTTTGTTTTAATCCTTATTTTTCTGATACGATTGTTTTATACACATAGTGCATATATAGGAAATGAAACATCCATTACCGGAAAAATCTTATCCTATCAAATCAATGGTGATCAATTAAAAATAGAACTAAAAGCAAAAGAAAAAATACTTGTAAATTATTATTTTAAAACAGAAGAAGAAAAACAAAATTTTTATCATATATATCAAATTGGGGATCACATATTGGTAAAAGGTATATTAAAATTTCCAATGCAAAATCGTAATTTTCATCTATTTCATTATCAAAAATACTTAAAATCTAAGAAAATAAATTGGGTTATGAATAGCGATCAAATACAATTAAAAAGCAAAAATAAAAATATTTTATATCAATGGAAAAATCAATTTTATCAGTTATTAGCAAAACAAAAGAATGCTCAATATTTTTACTATTTGTTATTAGGTGATTCTAATAATATGGATGATGCATTTCTTCAAAAAGTTCAGATGTTAGGAATTAGTCATTTATTCGCAATTTCAGGTATGCATATCCATTTACTAGCAAGTATATTGACATGGATACTTTCTAAAATTGTAAAAAATAGAAAAGTAGAATGGATTTTTTTGACAATTTTTCTTGGATTCTATATGTTCTTAACCAATTTTAGTCCATCGATCATACGCGCTAGTATTTTCTTTTTAATTTTATTATTAAAGAAGATATATCATTTACACTGGGAACCTTTAATGATACTGATAGGTATTGCATTAGGAATGTTAATTTATAATCCATTTTATGTGTATCACTTGGGCTTTGTATTTAGTTTTACGATTAGTTTCTCTTTACTATATTTAAGCCGTTTTCAAACAAAACAATCATACATAAAGCAGTTATGGCAAACTTCATGGATTTCTTTTTGGATGGGTGTTCCTATTTTAATTCATTCCTTTTTTACCATAAATTTTTTAGCACCTATTTGGAATATATTGTTTGTACCATTTGTATCAATTTTGTTATTTCCAATTTGTTTTTTTTCTGTTTGGATTCCTTGGTTACGACCTATTTTTACATTTTTCCAAATCATATTAGAAACGATGATTGATATAACAAATCATATAACCTTTTTTATAGTACCATTTTCCGATTATCCATCTATTTTATTACCGATTATATTATTATGGATTCTTTATACATTAAAATGTTGGTTACTCAAAAAACGAAAACCATTTCTTTGCTTAATATTGTTTCTAGTTTTTTATTATTTTATCGCTTTTTTCAATTGCCATTTCACAGTTACAATGTTAGATGTAGGTCAAGGAGATTCTACACTTGTGATGTTTCCTAATCAAAGAGGAAATATTTTAATTGATACAGGTGGTATTTTAAATTATGAACATGAAACATGGAAAAAAAGAAACAATATGACACTTGCGGAATCTACCTTAATTCCTTATATGAAATCAGTTGGGATCCATCACTTGGATTATCTTATATTAACACATGGAGATTATGACCATATGGGTGCTGCTATTGATTTAGTGAATCATTTTAAAGTCAAAAAAGTAATTTTAAATTGTGGTGAACGAAATGAATTAGAAGAAGAATTACTCAAAGTATTAAAAAATAAACAAATTCCTTATTATAGTTGTTTAAGTGAGTTAAACATAGATCATCATAAACTATATTTTTTAAATACAAAAATATATGGTAATGAAAATGATAACAGTAGTGTTATTTATATGAAATTTAATCAATATCAATTTTTATTGATGGGGGATGCTGGAATTGATAAAGAAAACGATATAATAAATACATATCGTTTAAGTAATATTGATGTGTTAAAAATTGGGCACCATGGAAGTAAGACAAGTAGTAGTAACCAATTTATCAATTGGATTCATCCTAACTATTCAGTGATCAGCGTAGGTGAAAATAATCGGTATGGTCATCCTGATCTTGAAGTTTTAGAAAATTTGAAAAATTCTAATATATATAGAACAGATCAAAACGGAAGTATTATGTTTCAAATCAAAAATAATCAATTCAGTATAAAAACTTGTATAAAAAACGATGAATCCAAAATAGGATATGATCTTAAGAGTCAATGAAAAAAACTATATAAAATTTTTTTGATATAAATTTATGATAAAAAGAATCAAATATGTACACAAAAGAAGAAAAAAAGAATATATTATGGAAGAAGAACAAAAGATAATAGTGTTATACTTGCTCGCTAATCGCAAGTTAGCGTTTATATAGATGAGGAACTTAAAGTTCCTTTTTTTTATGATATATGATATACTAAATATGCAGGAGGTTTTTATGAAAATAGAAAAAACAAAATTAAATGATTGTTATATATTAACACCAAACATGTTTGGAGATGCCAGAGGATCTTTTTGTGTTCCATTTCATCGTGCCGAGATGGAACAATTTGGATTTGCTACACTAGAACAATGTAATCAAAGTGTAAGTCAAAAAGGTGTATTAAGAGGTTTGCATTATCAGGAAGCTCCAGATACACAAGCTAAAATAGTACTTGTAAATAAAGGCGCTGTACTTGATGTTGTAGTAGATATACGTAAAGATTCTGATACATATGGCGAGTATACAACAGTAGAATTAACGGAAGATAATCATAAAATGTTATTTGTACCACGTGGATTTGCTCATGGATTTATAGCCTTAAAAGATGATACGAGATTTGAATATTATGTCGATAATATCTATTCTCCAAAAAAAGAGAGTGGCATTCGTTGGAATGATCCAGATTTAAAAATACCATGGGAAGAAATTTGTACGAAATATGGTATAGATTTTAATTCTATTAAATTGAAAGCAGCTGATCAAACACTTCCATTATTCAAAAATTGTCCTACCCAATTTTATAAAAAATATCGTTATCTTGTAACAGGTGCAACCGGACAACTCGGTTATGATATTGTTCGTGAATTAAATGCTCGCGGTATTTATGATGTACTAGCACTTGGAAGCAATGATATGGATATTACAGATGAAAGACGTGTACAAGATATTATTTGCAGTTATAAGCCAGAAGTTATTTTTCACTGTGCCGCTTATACCAATGTAAAAGGTGCTGAAACCAATCAAGAAGAAGCAGAACAAGTAAATAAGTGGGGTACCAAACATATTGTAGAGAGTGCAGCCAAAGTAGATGCCAAGGTAATTTATATATCTACAGATTATGTATTTGATGGTACAAAAGAAACACCATATTTTGTAAATGATCCAACCAATCCGATTAATGTGTACGGTAAAACGAAATTAATGGGAGAACAAATTGCGAGTCAATATGCAAAATCATTTATTGTAAGAACTTCATGGGTATTTGGAAAAAATGGGAATAATTTTGTTAAAACAATGTTAGAACAAGCAAAAACAAAAAAGGAAGTAAATGTAGTAAAAGATCAGATAGGAAGTCCAACTTATACAGTTGATTTAGCAAAATTACTAGTAGATATGTCTTCTACCGAAAAATATGGTATTTATCATGCACATAATGACGGATTTTGTAGTTGGTATGATTTTACAAAATATATTTATCAAACTGCGGAACTAACTACACAAATTCATCCTATTTTATCAACAGATTATCCTACAACTGTAAAACGTCCACAAAATTCCTGCATGAGTACGATTAGATTAACAGAACAAGGATTTGAACAATTACCACATTATGAAGATGCAGTGAAACGTTATTTAAAAGAAATCAAATAAAAACTCCAATAGGAGTTTTTTATTGTGCATTTTTATCATTTATTTCGTAATAATTTAAACCATATACATGATCATGATGATCATAAAATAAATCTGTCAAGATAGGATGGAAAGTAAGATAACCAAATCCAATATAAGAAAATATAATTCCTACCAGTGAAAATAATAACGTTAACTGATTTTCTTTTCTACTAACTAATTGTATGATGATTTGTGATATATAAATAGTAATCCATAATATTGTAAGAGCAAGCCACATATGATATCCGATAAAATGATAAATAGGAAGGTAGAGTACAAGGTATATTGGTATACTTATAATAGCTCCAATCCATATCTGAAAGATTTGAATATTTTGATGATGATATAGACGAATGCAATTTTCAAACCAACCAAACAACAAAATAGTCGTATATAACATTTTCATATGTTCCCATGTACTTTCATTGACAGGGAAAAAAATTGCAAGAAAGTTAACAGGTAACCAATCATAAATAAAATGCGTGATAAAACAGAATAAAAAAATCCATATACTATTAATAAATAGTTTCTTTTTGTTCATAAAATCTCTCCTTTTTTCTCATACTAATGATGGTGATCCTCATGCAAATTCGATTCGGTTATGTAGCACTTCCTGTGACACTTCCCATTACATCGTCTTCCACTGTTACATATTCTCATTATAAAAGGTTAGGGCAAAAAAGAGGAAATGAAAAATTACATCAAACGATATTATCTAATTTTGAAGCATTACAGGAAATTTTAAAATATAATGTCAAAAACAATATTTTCTTTTTTCGAATGACTTGTAATCTAATTCCTTTAGGTACCCATCCTGATGTACATTATGAGGTATGGGATACATATAAAGCAAATTGGGAACAAATTGGTAAATATATCAAAGAGAATCATTTACGAGTAGATTTGCATCCTGACCAATTCTGTGTCCTCAATAGTGATAATCCAAATGTTGTAAAGAATACTATTAATATACTCAAATTTTATCAAAATATGTTAAATGCAATGCATTTAGAAAGTATTTTAGTATTGCATATTGGTGGTGCAGTAGGTGGCAAGAAACAAGCTATGCAAAGGTTTATCAGTGTATTTGAAGCCTTAGATCCTTCTTTACAAAAGATGATTGTACTAGAAAATGATGATAAAATTTTTACGGTACGAAATACTTTATCAATATGTGAAAAATTACATATTCCAATGGTTTTAGATTATCATCATTTTATATGTAATCATAATCATGAAAAAATAGAAGATTATATTGAACGAATTTTTGCAACATGGGCATCTAGAAAAGAATGCCCTAAAATACATATTTCATCCCCAAAAAGTAATCATCAAAAAAGAAGTCACCATGATTATATTAATAGTGAAAAATTTATTCAATTTTTAAATAAAATTAAATTTACAAATCAAGATTTTGATGTTATGATAGAAGCTAAAATGAAAGACGAAGCATTATTTCGACTTGTAAGAGAATTAAAATATAAAACAGATTATATTTTCATCAATGATACAACATTTTTCATTTAAAAAAAGGAAATTGAAAAGTTTTATTGTATAATATAATTAGGGAGAGTGTTTCTATGGAGAACGGCAATCAATTATCTGAACAACAAATACAAAACATACGTGAATCCGTGGATATTGTAGATATCATCTCTGGGTATATACCATTAGTATCAAAAGGAAAGAGTTTTTTTGGAGTATGTCCCTTTCATGATGACCATTCTCCAAGTATGAGTGTTTCTAGAGAAAAACAAATTTATCGTTGCTTCTCCTGTGGAGCAGGAGGTAACGTATTTAATTTTGTAATGAATTATGAAAACATTAATTTTATTGAAGCAGTTAAAATTCTTGCAAATAAAGCAGGTATTCCATTACAAATAGCGAGTTATCAAGCTCCAAAATCGAAAAAATTTGAAGCATATTATGAAGTATATGATCTTGCTCATAAATTTTATCAAAACAATATGAGTACTTCGATGGCAAAAGAAGCAAAAGAATATTTAAATAAACGCGGAATAGAAACGAATATTATCAAAGAATTTGAAATTGGGCTTTCTTTAAAAAATACCGAAATGTTAACCAAATTATTAATAAAAAAAGGATATGATACCAATTTATTACTAAAAACTGGATTAGTGAATCAAAATGAATATGGATTACATGATATTTATTATAACCGTATTTTATTTCCACTTTGGGATTTAGAAGGTAGAGTGGTTGGCTTCAGTGGACGAATCTATCAAAATAGTGATACTTCTAAATATGTTAATACAAAAGAAACAGACGTTTTTAAAAAAGGAGAATTACTATACAATTATCATCGTGCTAAGAATGAAGCGAGAAGAATTGGACAAGTAATTGTCATGGAAGGTTTTATGGATGTAATTCGTGCATATACAGTTGGGATTGAACATGTGGTTGCAACGATGGGAACTGCTGTTACCAAACAACAAGCACTATTATTAAAAAGAATGGCTAAAGAAATTATTTTATGTTTTGATGGAGATCAAGCAGGTGAGAAAGCAACCATTTCTTGTGCCAATGAACTATTAGAAATCGGTGTGACCCCTAAAGTAGTAAGATTAGAAGATAATTTAGATCCAGATGAATATATACTAAAATATGGAAAAGAACAATTTTTAAGAAAATTAGAAAATCCAATGCAATTAATGGATTTTAAATTAAAATATTTGAAACAAAAAAAAGATTTTAATAATTCACAAGATATTGCAACTTATGTCAATCAAGTTTTAAATGAGTTAAAAAAAGTAGACGATCCTGTATTACGACAATTAACCATTCAAAAATTAAGTGTGGAAACAAATTTGGAAGAATCTTTTTTAAAAGAACAATTACAAGAAATAAAACCAAAAAAACAAATAGAATCTAAACCTAAAAATATAAAACAAAACAAATATCAACAAGCAGAACAAAATTTAATTTATTATATGTTAGAATCAACAGAAGTCATTCAATTATATAAAAAACATGTCACTTATATGCCAACCAAAGAATATCGCATGTTAGCAATGCAAATCGCTTGTTTTTATAAAGATTATAAATTTATTAATGTTGCTGATTTTATAACATATATACAAAATGATGAAGTATTAACTAAAACATTAAATGATATATTAGCATTAGATTTAAAAGAAAATTATACAATCGATGAAATTATGGATTATATCAAAAATATTCATGAATATGGTGTAAAATTTCAGTGTGAACGTTTACAAGAAATGATGCAAATGGAAATTGATCCCATGAAAAAAGCAGAAATCGGTCAAAAAATAGTAGATTTACGGAAAACAGAAATGATAAGATAGGAGAAAATTATGATAAACGAAATTAAAACATTTGAAGAAAGAAAAGTAGAATTAGTCAAAAAAGGAAAAGAAAAAGGTTTTATTACATATGAAGAATTAGCAAGTTCATTAAAAGGATTAGAATTAGATGCAGATGCACTAGATGAATTGTATAATTTATTCAATGAAAATAGTATTGCTGTTGTTTCAGAAGAAGAATCAGAAGATGATGATGGTAATAGTGATAAATTATTGTTAGATGATAGTACATTGACCAAAGATCTTACAATCAATGATCCAGTTCGTATGTATTTAAAAGAAATTGGTCAAATTAAATTGTTATCTATGGATGAAGAATTAGAATTAGCAGATCGAATTTTAGCAGGAGATACAGAGGCTAAATCTATACTTGCAGAAGCAAATTTACGTTTAGTGGTTAGTATTGCAAAACGATATGTCGGAAGAGGAATGTTATTCTTAGATTTGATTCAAGAGGGAAATATTGGATTAATGAAAGCAGTTGAAAAATTTGACGTTACAAAAGGTTATAAATTTTCAACTTATGCAACTTGGTGGATCCGTCAAGCAATTACAAGAGCAATTGCAGATCAAGCTAGAACAATTCGTGTTCCAGTACATATGGTAGAAACAATTAACAAACTAGCGCGCATTCAACGTCAATTAACTTTAGAGTTAAATCGTGAACCTTCTGAAGAAGAACTTGCTGCTAAAATGAATACATCTATTGATAAAATTAGAGATATATATAAAATTAGTCAAGAACCAGTAAGTTTGGAAACTCCAATTGGAGAAGAAGATGATTCTCATTTAGGTGACTTTATTAAAGATGAACGTAATGTAAGTCCTGAAGAATATGCTACTAATGAAATGTTAAAAGATGAAATTAATGATGTTTTGGAAACTTTAACAGAACGTGAAGAAAAAGTAATTCGTTTGCGTTTTGGATTAGATGATGGCAAATCTAAAACTTTGGAAGAAGTAGGGCAATTATTTGGTGTAACAAGAGAGCGTATTCGTCAAATTGAAGCCAAAGCATTACGAAAATTAAGACATCCTTCACGTTCTCGAAAATTAAAAGATTATATGGGGGAATAATATGCATCTATCAAAACGCTTGGAAACAATTGCATCTATGATTCCAAGTGATTATGAGGTCATTGATATTGGGTGTGATCATGCATTATTGGATATATATTTAACACAAAAAGGAAATAATCACTGTATTGCCAGTGATATGAGATCTAGTGTAATAGAAATTGCTAAAAAAAATATTCAATCTTATCAATTAGATCACCAAATTGAGATTATACAAAGTGATGGACTAAATAATATTGTTCCATCTAAGAAAGCAGTTGCAGTACTTGCAGGTATGGGAACTTCCACCATTTTATCTATTTTAAATACATCTAAAGTTTATCTCTTTTCCTATTTGATTATTCAGACCAACAATGAGTGGGAAAAACTAAGAAAAACATTTTCCCAAAAAGGATTTTGCTTAGTAGAAGAAAAAACAGTATTAGAAAATCACAAATATTATATTATTATGAAATGGCAAAAAGGGAATGCACATTATAGTAATAAAAAGTGTTTCTTAGGACCATGTCTTATGCATCATTCTGAAAATATACCATATTTTCAAGAAACACTTCAGCAATATCTCAATATACTTCAAAATATTCCAAAACAATATGTGAAGAAAAAATATGATATAAGAAAAAGAATCCATTGGTTAAAAAAAGAACTAAAGGCTTATCACCTTTAGTTTTTATATGAAGAAAGTAGGACCTTCCGTTTCTTGTGATTGTATTGTTTGATTTTCTTCTTGTGAAGATGTATTTTCATTTTGTTCTGAAGAAGTTGGAGTGTCTACTTTTTTAAATTCATTCATGACTTTAAACATGGTTTTGGCATTTTTAATTACTGGTGACATTTGTCGAATCACTGGAATTGCTTGATTAGCAACCCCTAGAACTTTTTGAGTTCCAGAAAGTAGTGAGCCCCAACGAATTCCATTTCCACCAAATAGTCTTGCAAATAAACCTGGTGAGCTTGCTGCTGCCGTAGGATAAAAGCCAAAATAAGGGTTATAATAATTCATAATAGAACTCCTTTCTAAAATATTATATGATCTACTAAAAAATATTTTACAAATAATCTTTTTTATAGTATAATCTATATAGTATAAAAATAGGGAATTGGACGGTGTCTAACTATGCAGAAAATGAACAATCAGGTATTTACATTCATATATCAATTAATTACAACACTACTAAATATACCAATCTTTTTAATCAAATATTTTTGTTTAGGAACAGCATATACGATTTATTTTGCAATTCTTTTTATCACAACAGCATTCGCATTTATCTTTAAATATTTTATTTATGGATGTTCTTGTGTTTGTTATTGGATTTATCAAATGTTTCGCTATATGTTCAAAGGTATACTCTATGTTTGTTATTTAACATATCGATTAGCTTACTATTTTTTCAAAGGAATTGTCACAATTTTTTTGATGATTCCATTTTTACTACATAAACTTTTGCCAAAGAAAAAAGAAAAAGTAAAAAAAGTTTCTCATAAAAAAGAAACTAAAATAGTATCTGAAGAAAAAAAGAGTAAAGATAATGATATCTATGTAAATGAAAACGTCAAGATTGAAAAAGAAACTTTTTTCCAAAAAATGAAAAAAATGTTGAATAAACTGAATCATATTCCAGAGTGGTTTCATAATAAAATTTTTAATAATGATTTCGCAAAACATCGACGTAATAAGCGTTTGATGCAACGAGAAGCTCTATTAATTGATTTTGATGGGGAAGATGCGCAAAAAAGTGAAACCAAAGAGTTATATCAATATGTAGCCAAAGATGAAGAAGGACATGTTATAAAAGATTATTTCGAAGCTTTTTCTAAAGTAGAAGTACATTCTTATTTATTAGGAGAAGGATTTGAAGTATATAGCATTAAAAAAGCAAGCAAATGGGAAATTTTCTTACATGGTCAAAATAGAACCAATAATGTACGTATTAAAACCAAAGATTTGATTTTCTTTATTACACAATTATCTACCTATTTGAAAGCTGGTATTCCACTTGTAGAAGCATTAAAAATATTATCAAGACAATTTAAAAGCAAAAAATATCAAAAAATATTTAAAGCCATTATTTATGATTTAACGATGGGAGAAAATTTCAGTGAAGCTTTAAATAAACAAAATGTTGCTTTCCCTCGATTATTCATTAACATGGTAAAAACAGCTGAAATGACTGGAGAATTACCAGAAGTATTAGATGACATGTATGATTATTATACAGAAACTGAAAAGACAAGAAAACAAATGATCACAGCAATGATGTATCCATCTCTTGTATTTGTATTTTCAGTTGCAGTTATTACTTTCATCATGATGTTCGTAATTCCTCAATTTGTGGAAATTTATACAAATCTTGATGAAAATCAAATTCCAGCATTCACGAGAGCAGTTATTGCAGTTAGTGACTTTTTACAAAATTATATTGTACTTTTGATTATTGGTATTGTATTATTTGTTGTAATATTTATGTACTTATATAAGAAAGTAAGAGGATTTAGAACAATTGTACAATGGGTTGTAATGCATTTACCAGTCTTTGGTGATACAGTAATTTATAATGAAGTTACAATGTTTACAAAAACTTTCTCTTCTTTGTTGGCACATAATGTTTTTATTACAGACAGTATGGAAATTTTAAATAAAATTACCAATAATGAAATTTATAAAATGTTAATTCTAGATACCATTACCAATTTGGCAAAGGGAGATAAAATTTCTACTGCGTTTGCAGGACATTGGGCATTCCCAATTCCAGCATATGAAATGTTAGTCACTGGAGAAAAAACAGGTGAATTAGCAGAAATGATGGCAAAAGTGTCATCATATTATCAAGAATTACATAAAGAATCAGTTACAAGAATTAAAACATTCATTGAACCAATGTTAACAATATTCTTAACAGTAGTGGTTGGTATTATTGTTCTTGCAATTGTCGTACCAATGTTTGGTATGTATTCTACAATTCAAAATTATGGGTGAGTAGGTGGTTGAAAGCATGGAAATATATTATACAGTAGTTATGTTTGTATTTGGAGCAGTACTTGGATCATTTTATAATGTGGTTGGGTACCGTTTACCAAAAGGAGAATCATTGTTATTTCCATCTTCACATTGCACAAAATGTAATCATAAATTAGGGGCAAGTGAATTAGTCCCTATTTTTTCGTATATATTTTTAGGAGGTAAATGTAAAAATTGTAAGGAAAAAATATCATTTTTTTATCCTATATTTGAATTTACTTCAGGTTTATTATTCGCAATCAGTTATCGATTATTTGGATTTTCAATAGAACTTGCAATTGCATTAGTATTTATTTCAAGTTTATTAATTATTATTATTAGTGATTATCAAACAATGATTATTCCAGATGAAGTACTTATTTTTAGTTCAATTGTTCTGATTGTTTTACTTCTAATTGGATACGGTTGGAAAAGTACTCTATATTCCATGAGTGAAGGAATATTAGCTTTTATTACAATGTTTTGTTTAAAAAAGATTGGCGATTTTCTGTTCCATAAGGAATCTATGGGTGGTGGAGATATTAAACTCATGTTTCTACTGGGACTTGTATTAGGATATCCCATTGCAATTATTTCCATTTTTGTTGCATCTTTTATTGCTTTACCAGTTGCAATTTGTTTTGTACTGCGAAATAAAGATCAAAAATATATAGAAGATGATGAAATCCCAGAACATAGTATTCCATTTGGACCATTTCTAGCAATATCTTCCATTTTACTATTATTAAGTCAAATTGATTTTCAATTTATAGTAAAACTATTAACACGATAATATTGGAGAGGAGAAAATAATATGAAAAAAGGATTTGCAACGAGTGCTATTATTTATACATTACTTTTATTATTTTTAGTATTATTAATAGGAATATTAAGTAATACGCAAAGTCGTAAAATGATATTAGATGAGTTAAAAAACGAAACCAAACAACAGTTAGAAGATTCAAATGAAACAGATATTTGTGATATTGAATTAGGAACATCATGGGATTTTGTATATCAAGGGAAAGTAGCAGAATGGACTGCCTCATGTGATGGAATATACAAATTAGAAGTATGGGGTTCTCAAGGTGGTACTAGTAATTCGGCAGCACCAGGAGGAAAAGGTGGATATTCTTATGGGAATATTTCATTAAATAAAGATCAATCATTGTATATTGTTGTAGGTGGAATTCCATATAATGGTGGTGGACAATATGGTGATAATAATGGTAACACATATACCGGTGCTACATCTGGTGGAGGAGCTACCCATATTGCTATTACAGATCATGGAGAATTAAAAAATTATAGTTCTTATCAAAGCGATGTAATCATTGTTGCAGGTGGAGGAGGAGGTAGTGTTCATCAAGTTTACCTTGGATCAGAATTTATAGGAGGAACTGGTGGTGGAACTACTGGAGGTACAAATAATAATAATAGTGCACAGGGAGGCTCTCAAACTAATGGTGGTTGGGGCTGCGGAAATAATGGAACTTTTGGTCAAGGTGGTAAAGGTAAAGGATCCTGTGGCGGAGGCGGCGGCTGGTATGGCGGCGGTGGCGCTTGCGACTACTACGGTGGTGGAGGAGGCTCTGGTTACCTTAATATGTCTTGGTTAATTGCAGGAACTACTGAAACAAAAAATGGAGTTCAATCTGGAAATGGAAAAGCTAAAATCACATTAGAATCTTATAATTAAACATAAAAACCAACTATTAAAGTTGGTTTATTTCATAAGTTTATATTTTCTTTGTGTTTTCATAAAATAAATTCCAAATAAATATGTTCCAAAGAAAGATATATAAGTAAGTACTGTATAGTCTGTTAATAATAGTAGGGCAGATAGAATTGCTGCAAGTGCGATTGCAATAGAACCTAATACTAAATAACACACTTTATTCCAGTTAATTTTCATAAAAATACCCCCTTTTTTCTTATGAATGTCTGCTATTATAACATGTTTTTTGAATTTGTCAAATTTTAATACCAATATATGGAATCAATCAATATTTTATTCATTATAAAAATAAAAAGACGTTAATCGTCTTTTTTACTTAATTTTTCTAAATTTTCATAAATTGTTTTTAAAGATTCTTCATATTTGCTAGAATTTTTAGGATGATAATATTGTTTACCTATTAAATTATCAGGTAAATATTGTTGTTTTACCCAACTATTAGGATAATCGTGAGGATATTTGTAATCTTTTGAAGTTGTTTTAATATGGTTAGGTACATTACCGGTATTTCCTAATTCAATATCTTTTAATGCCGCATCTAAAGCTAAATGACCTGTGTTAGATTTTGGCGATAATGCAAGTTCTATGACAATATCTCCAAGTGGAATACGACCTTCTGGCAGTCCTAATCGTTCACAAGCTTGTATAGCAGCCTCTACCTTAGGTCCAATCGATGGATTTGCTAGTCCAATATCTTCATAAGCAATTACAGTCATTCTACGGTAAATAATATCTAAATCTTCTGCTTCAATTAAGCGCGCTAAATAATGAAGAGCAGCATTGACATCACTACCTCTAATAGATTTTTGAAAAGCACTAATAACATCATAATGACCATCCTCATTTTTATCATGGAAAAATACTGGTTTGCTATTGATATTTTTTAAAACATCTAATGTAATATGAAAATCTTCTGTTGCATAATAAGCTACTTCTAACAAATTATAAGCATGCCTTAAATCTCCACTGGATACTGTAGCTATAAACTCTTTGGCATCTTTATCTATTTTGATGCCCTTTAAATATTCAGATTTGCAAGCACGATCAATTGCTTTTTTGATGTGTTCAACTGTTAATTCATGTAATTCAAAGATTTGACAACGACTACGAATCGCAGGATTGATTTTATGATAAGGGTTAGAAGTAGTCATTCCAATTAAAACAATGAGACCACTTTCTAAGTAAGGTAATAATAAATCCTGTTTATCTTTATTCAAACGGTGGATTTCATCCATAATTACTACTAAACCACCATATAATTTTGCTTCTTCTACAACTACGTCAAAATCCTTTTTATTATTAATTACTGCATTTAACATACGATATTTTACATTCACAGTTTTGACAATGGCTTCTGCGATAGATGTTTTTCCAATACCTGGTTTTCCATATAAAATCATGGAAAAAATACGTCCATTTTGAACCATATTTCGAATAATTTTTCCAGGACCAATTAGATGCTCTTGACCAATTACTTCATCAATATTTTTAGGTCTTAATTTAATTGCTAAAGGTTCATTCATTGTATCACCTAAACCTATTTTATCACGAAATAAGTTTCTTTTGTCAATTTTTGTATAGTTAAAGGTTGAAACGTGCAAAAAAAATAGAAATATTGTATAATAAAAATAGATGGTAGTGATGCTATGAAATTTCATGTAAATGATATGAATGCAATTGATTTTTTAAATTATTTGCTGATTGATCGTAAGTATAGTGATAATACTGTTTCTTCTTATGATTTACAATTGATGGAATTAGAACAATACAGTAAGCAAGATTTAAGTAAATTAACAAAAGATGATATTCAAAAATTTCTTTCTTTTAAAAAAGAAAGTAGTCCAAAAACAAAAGCTCATTTTATGACAGTATTTCGTAGTTTTTATAAATTTTTAGAAATAGAAGAAGTAATTGACCGAAATCCAATGGATGATCTTGTACTTCCTAAAATTCCAAAAACATTACCAAAAGTACTTTCTAAAGAAGAGGTTGAATGTTTACTAGAAGTGCCATTAACAAATGCTTATCAATATCGCAATAAAGCAATGCTTGAACTTATGTATGCATCTGGATTAAGAATTTCAGAACTGATTTCTTTACATATTCATGATGTAAATTTAGAAATGCAAACAGTAAGAATATTTGGAAAAGGGAATAAAGAAAGAATTGTTCCAATTGGTGATTATGCAACTTATTATATAGGTATTTATCTAAATGAATATCGTCCTATGTTGTTAAAGAAACATGATACAGATATATTATTTTTAAGTAGTAGGGGAGATCAAATGTCTAGACAAGCCTTCTTTAAAATTATTAAACAATTAGGGCAATCTAAACATATTCATACTGATTTTTCTCCTCATACTTTAAGACATTCCTTTGCAACACATTTACTTGAAAATGGTGCGGATTTAAGAAGTATTCAAGAATTATTAGGACACTCAGACATTTCAACAACGCAAATATATACGCATATATCTAATCAACAATTACAAGAAAATTATACAAATTTTCATCCACATGGAAATTAGAAAGGATTTGATTTTATGAAATTTAAAAGAATATTTTTAGTTGTTATGGATTCTACTGGAATTGGCGAAGCAAAAGATGCAGCACTCTTTCATGATGAAGGAGCAAATACCATCAAACATGCTTTGGAAGTTTCAGGATTAGAGTTACCCAATTTTAAGCAATTTGGACTCTATAATTTATTAAATCATACAGAAGATACTACTATTGCGTCTTATATGCGTGCAATCGAAATTAGTAATGGTAAGGATACTTTAACAGGCCATTTAGAAATGATGGGTATAGAGACTAAAATTCCATTCCGTACTTTTACAGAAACTGGCTTTCCTGATGAATTAATTCATGAATTAATCGCTCGTACAGGTAGAGGAGTACTCGGTAATTGTAATGCCTCTGGTACGGAAATTATTGAGCGATTAGGAAAAGAACATATGGAAACTGGAAAAATAATCGTATATACTTCTGCAGATTCTGTATTACAAATTGCCGCACACGAAGATATCATTCCACTTGAAGAACTTTATCATATTTGTGAAATTGCAAGAGAGCTTACTTTAAAAGAAGAATGGAAAGTAGGACGTATTATTGCAAGACCATTTATTGGAACACCAGGTAATTTTGTTCGTACACCAAATCGTCATGATTATGCGTTAAATCCTGCTCATGAAACCGTTTTAGATGCGTTAAAAGAAAAAAATTATGATGTGGTTTCTATTGGTAAGATTTCTGATATTTTTAATGGATGTGGTATTACTAAAAGTACAAAAACAAAGGATAATCAAGATGGAATTAATAAGATTATTGAAACAATGCATGATGAATTTACAGGCCTTTGTTTTGCTAATTTAAATGATTTTGATTCTAAATATGGACATCGAAGAAATCCAGTAGGGTATGCAAATGCATTAAAAGAATTAGATGAAGCACTTCCTAAATTTGTTGAAGCATTAAACGATGATGATTTACTAATTTTAACAGCAGATCATGGAAATGATCCTACTTATCAAGGAACAGATCATACAAGAGAAAATGTACCAGTATTTGTATATTATAAAGGATTAAAAAATCCACATCATTTACCTAATTTACATACTTTTGCTTCTCTTGGGGCAACGATTGCTGATAACTTTAATGTCACAATGCCACAAATTGGAGAAAGCTTCTTAGAAGAAATAAAATGAACTTAGAAACATGTATTTGGAATCAAACGACTTATCAAGTGTTTCAGGAAGAATTATATCAATTACAGGATTTAAACTATCAGAAATTTCATGGCAAACTGATTCAAGATACTTCCTCTTTAATTGGTATCCGTACTCCAATATTAAAAAAAATTGCGAAGAAAATATCAAAAAATCATCCAGAGGAATTTCTAAAATGTATAAAACATACAACCTATGAAGAAACATTAATTCATGGCCTTTTACTTGGATATATGAAGTTAGAATTAAAAGATTTAGTGATTCAATTAAACAACTTTTTTCCTTATATGAACAATTGGGCATTAAATGATATTACATGCGCTAATTTAAAAATATGGAAGAAATATTTAAAAGAGGGGATCCCATATATTCAATCTTATTTCAATCAGACAAATCCTTGGATACAACGATTTGGGTTAACTTTATTGATCAATTATTATATCAATGATGAATATATTGATTTCGTTTTAGATTCTATAAAAAACATATCAGGAAATAATTATTATGTTGGTATGGCTAATGCCTGGTTAATTTCAGTTTGCTATGTTCATTATCCAGATAAAATATTAAAATTTTTAAAGAAAAAAGAATTAGATGAATTTACACGAAAACATGCAATTCAAAAAATAATAGAATCAAATCGTGTTTCAATGGAAGAAAAAAATATTGTTAGGCACATATAGGCAAATCCCTCATATAATGTTATGGGGGATTTATTATGAATAAAGATATTAATATTTTAAATGAATATTTAGCCAATTTAAAGGTACTTAATAATAATTTATATAATATGCATTTTAATATTGTAGGAATGAGTTTTTTTGGAATCCATAAAAAATTACAAGAATATTATGAGATAGTTGCTTTACAATATGATAAAATTGCAGAACGAATTAAGATGTTAAATGGATATCCTATTACTTCCTTAAAGAAAATAGAAGAAGTTTCTACTATGAAATCTATGCAAAGTATGGATTATAATGGAACACAAGTACTGGAAGTATTGCAAAACGATTTTGGTTTTATGAAAGAATATACAAAAGATATGGTGCAATGTTTTGAAAAAGCAGGAGACTATGGTACTGTAAGTATATTAGAAGAACTATTACAATTTTATGAAAAGGAATATTGGATGATTAACAATAGTTTAAAATAATTCATTTCATATTTTTCAATAAAATACATATAGTGAATTGGTGATTGTATGAACCAATCAGTACTATATGCATTTTTATTATCTACAATTGCAGGACTTTCTACAATGATTGGATGCATTTTCATATGGATAAAAAAGAAAACAAAAAATATAATAATTGCTTCGTTAAGTTTTGCGGCAGCAGTTATGTTTACAGTATCATTTACTGATTTGATTCCAGAATCATATGGAATGTTAGCAAAAGAATTTGTTTGGTTTCCATGTGTGATCATTCTATTAATTTGGATTAATATAGGAATTATATTTTCATTTTTAATTGATAAATATTTACCTGATGATATGAATAAAAATGGATTATACCGAGTAGGAATTTTTTCAATGATTGCAATTATTTTACATAATATTCCAGAAGGTATGGCAACTTTTATGGCAGGAAACACTGATATTCATTTAGGTATTGCTCTTACATTTGCAATTGCACTGCATAATATTCCAGAAGGTATTAGTATTTCTATTCCAATTTATTATGCAACTGGAAGTAGAAAAAAAGCATTATTATATACTTTTATTTCAGGAATATCAGAGTTATTTGGTGCAATGATTACATATTTATTTTTAAAACCATTTATTACAGATCGTTTAATGGGTTATTTATTTGCTTTTATTGCAGGAATTATGCTACATATTTCAATATTTGAATTGCTACCTACTTCTTGGCGATATAAGAATAGGGGAGTGACAATTCTATATTTTCTTATTGGTTTTTTCTTTATTATCATCAATCATTTCTTATTTTAAAAAGAGACAAATTGTCTCTTTTATTTGGGTTTAAAACTTTTATCTAAGTTCAAAAGAATGTTCATCGTTTTCGTCTAAACGAAACGAGTGTGATTCATCGTCATCGAAACCGATACTATCAGTTACGTTACTTGAATTTTTGCTTGAAACTTCTTTACAATTACTATTGGTAACATTGTTATTACTTTTGTTTGTAATATTATTGTTACTTTTATTTGTTAATTGTGTATTCTTAGATTGTTTTGCATTATTCTTTTTCATTTTTATCACCCAATAATAGTATTGACGTCAAATTTATTTCTATGTAAAAATGAATATGGTAAAATTTGTAAAAAATTAAAGTATTATGATATACTATAAATGTAGTATGTTGTATGTTGTAAATAGGGGAGAGAAGAGTATAATATATGACAGAAACAGATCAAAAAAATTATAGTGATTATAAAGTAGAATTAGGAAAAATTGGAGAAGAAAATATCAAAAATCTTATTGAAGAAAATGTTGATATTTATCATAAAATGATCTCAAACGTAATTCTAAATAAAAATAATAAGAATACAGAAGTAGACATTATATTAATCACATGTGTTGGAATTTTTGTGATTGAAAGTAAAAATTTTAATGGAACGATATATGGATCAGATACAGATGATAGCTGGACAGAATGGTTTCCTGAACGAAAAATATATTTTGAAAATCCAATTAAACAAAACGAATATCATATCGAATATATAGTACATAATATTAAACTAGATCCTAGCAATATTTATTCATATGTTGTATTTGGAGATAATGCTGTTTTGAAAAAAATATCGATGTCAAATTCAAATTTACAAGTAAAAGTAATGAATTTAAAAGATTTAGTGGCAAATTTAATTGAAGATATTCATTCAAAAGATATTGTATTATCACTAGAACAAATTGATAAATTATATATTGATTTAAAATATTTCTATATGCATTTAAATAGGTAAATTCCTATTTTTTTAATTTTAGAAATACCTACTAGTTAACATAATATACATTATGAAAAGTAAGATAATAGTTCAAATAAACGATAAAAATTTAAATATATTTTAAATATATACAGTTTATTATAATATATTTTTTTTTATAGATCATGAACTACTTATTATTAATTTAAACAAAATATTACATATCATAACATAAAAATAAATTATAAAATTTTTTAAATATTTTTAACAATATCACGATTTTATTATAAATTTAAATGAATTTAAAATAATTAAGATGAATAATTGTTCATCATTTCATTTATAAATGCGTCAGAATGCATCATAAAATAAATATATAATCATTCTACTCTTCTACTCTCTCAGTTTAAAATATATAAAAGGGGAGTCGAATAATGTAAAAATATAATTGATTACAACAATTGAACATCATTTAGCATCATATAATATTTAAATAATGAATCATGGATTAAGAAAAATTATAGATATATTAGAATAGGGGAAATTTGTTATAAAAATACATAAATTTTATATATTTGTTGCTCTTCCCTATTAAAAAACATACAAATTTTGTATGTTTATGATACTTTACGTGATTGAATTTCAGCAATCTTTTCCAATACTTCAGCAGCATTTGTTTCATTTATTTCGGTATAACCTAATTCTTTTACAGCTTGTACTTTTAATGTATTTAATTCTAAAGTACGACTCATCTTTTCTTCCATTTTATGTTCAATTTGATTAATGAAACGACGATGAGATTCCGCAATTTTTACTTTAGAAAGACCTCTAGTATTTCCTCCGTTATATAATGTCATAGCGGAAAACATAATACTTTCAAATAAGAATTGTTCTTCTTCGTCAAAAGCATATTCTAATGGCTTTACAAATCCAGCAGCTTTTGAAACATACGCTAAAATATATTTTAATTCCTTTGAAGTTTCCATGGCTTGCAAAAAATGATATAAATATAAATAAGCATCATATGTACCATTACTACTATCTGTATCATCTTCTAAATTTTCTTTCAATAAATTTATAATATTAGATAGTAATTCTTTTTGTTTTTTGCCTAAACCATTGTAAATGGTAGATGTATCTGTAATTACTTCTGATTTTATTGTATTTTCAAATAAAGAATTGACTCTAGATTCTACACTTAAAATATAATCTGTATCTACTTTAATTTGATCTAATTCATCTGCGGATTTAATTCCTAACAGATTTAACAATAACACTTTTTTATCCTTTGGCCATTTATTAATATCATCCATTTCTAGATAATTATAAATCATTTGTCTAGAGACTCCTAAAAATTTAGCGAGTTTTACTTTCGATATACCTAACTCATGTAGTATTTCATTTAATCTATCCATATATCATAAAACCTCCTACTATCATTGTAGTAATTTTTATGTCAATTGTCAAGTGTAAAGTAAAAGTATACTATAAATACCATAATTTTTTTCCATTTTTTCGAACTTCTTTAATAATTCCTCCACCAAGGCACTCTTCATTATTGTAAAATACACAAGCTTGCCCAGGTGTTACAGATTTTACAGTTTGAGGATAAGAAACAAGTAGTTCACCATTTTCTAAGTGAGTAATATGCACTTCATTATCTGGTTGACGATAACGAAATTTTGCAGTGCAATCAGATACCCGATCACCTATCCAATTAACCATTTCCACTATGCAGGAGTCACTATATAAATAAGGATTTTCCTCTCCTTCAGCAACATATAATATATTCTGTTTTAAATCTTTTCCTACTGCGAAAAATCTGTTGTCATTTCCACCTAAATGAAGTCCTCTTCTTTGACCAATTGTATAATACATCAACCCAATATGTTCCCCTACTTCTTGATTGGTTTCAATATTAATGATTTTACCAGGTAAATTAGGTAAATAATTTTTTAGAAAATTAGTAAAATTACGTTCTCCAATAAAACAAATACCAGTTGAATCTTTCTTTTTGGCTGTAATCAAATCATATTCTAACGCTATTTTTCTGACCTCTGTTTTTTCTAAATCTCCTATTGGAAATAAAACATCTTGTAATTGCTCTTTTGATAATTGTGAAAGGAAATAAGTTTGATCTTTATTTCGATCCACTCCACGAAGTAATTTACCATCTTGCATACGCGCATAATGACCTGTTGCAATATAATCGGCACCTAATTCTCTTGCTTTTTTTGCAAACATATCAAATTTAATATATTTGTTACACATGATATCTGGATTAGGTGTTCTACCTTTTTTGAGTTCATCTAAAAAATATGTAAAAACATAATCCCAATATTCTTTTACAAAATCAACACGATGTAAAGGTATTTCCAATTTTTGACAAACCGCTAATGCATCATTATAATCTTGTTCTTGTGGACAAATATCATTTTGTAAAGTTGGATTCCCTAAAATATCATTATTGACGCTACTATCCCAATTACGCATAAATAAACCTATAACATCATATCCTTGTTGTTTTAATAAAATAGCAGCAACACTACTATCTACTCCACCACTCATTCCAATAACAACTTTTTTCATCAACATCACCAATTTCTATTTAGTATTATACCATAGTTTCTAATAAATAATAAAAAAAACGATGTTATATCGTTGATTATACCGAAATGATATATTTTAATAAATATGGAACAATAAATACTTCATAGGAACAAGTAGCAATTATTCCTATTATGACAATAATTAAAACACCTAAATAAGGATTCATTAAATTCTTAAAATAAATCGTTTTTCTTTTCAAAATAGAAGTACCTAAATAATAAGAAAATTTCATTGAATATACCATTAATAATGTAAAAAGAATTAAATTGATTAAATGATGAGGAAATATATAAATGATTGCATATAGTAATCCTTTGAACTTAAATTTTAAAAGAAAAGATGCGACCGAAAAACCAATCATAAATGACTTTGTAAAATACATAAATACTATAATTGGAATTCCAATTATAGAAATTCCAAGTAACCATATTACAATAATAAAACTGAAATTGGAAATGAGTGTATTTTTCATACTTTCTACATAATTTAATTGATTATTTTGAATATTGTTTATAAAAGCTGCAATATAAGTTTGAATTAAATCTTTATCGGAATTAGAAATAATAGTGATGAAAAGAGATCCAAAAATTAATCCAACTAGCGAAATTCCACATAAAAATAATACTAGCCTTTTATTTGCGTATAACTTTTGTTTTAACTTGTCCAATAATTTCTTCATATCTTGCCACCTCTAATCAAAGATATGAATTTTTTTTAAAAATATTCCAATTTAAAGTGATTTATTGTATAATGAATACAGTTGAGGTGAAATCCGAATGAAAAAGAAAAAGAAAGTAAATGTTCAAAGAATTGTTGCGATTATTTTATTAATTGCAATGGTAGGAATGTATTTGTCTTCTATTTTAATGTATACCAACTAATGTTGGTTTTTTTAATGTGTTACTTTTTCATGTAGAGCTTGATTAATTCCATTACCGATGATATCACTTAAGTGTTGAATTACAAAGTCAATCTCTTTAGGAGTGATCATTAAATTATAACCAATCGGTGTTAATACCTCATTAATAAGTGTTTTAGTTTCTTCCTCAGTAAAATGTCCCATAATACCAAATAATTCTTTTTTATCATTTTCATTTAATTCTACTTCTTTGTTTAAATAATTAATATGACCATCATAGATCATTTTTCGCATTGGATGATTGATAAAATCTTTTTGAAAGGCATAAAATTTATGTAGATATTTTATCGTATCACTAACAATTGTTACAGCGTCCACTACTGTTGGGACTCCTATTGCAATAACAGGTATTCCTAATGTCTCTTGGCTAATTTCTTTTCGATTGTTACCTACTCCACTTCCTGGATGAATTCCTGTATTACTCATTTGGATTGTTTTATTAACGCGTGATATTGCTTGACTAGCTAATGCATCAATAGCAATTACAAAGTCTGGTTTTGTCGTTTGAATCACACTATAAATTATATCACTAGTTTCAATTCCAGTTTCGCCCATGACACCAGGTGATATCGCACAAACTTGGCGAAATCCATCTTCCGGAGTATCCAGTAAAAATAAATGATTGGTTACTAAAATATGATCAATTGTACAAGGACCTAATGCATCAGGAGTTGATTTTTTATTTCCAAGTCCAATGACCAAACAACGATCTTCTTTTTTCACATTGGCCTTTTTCAATAATGATTGTAATTCTTTGGTAACAATTGTTTTGACATTTTCTCGATTATGAAAATCTGTAATATCCTGAAATTCAATTGTAATATAATCTCCTACTTTTTTATCAATCATATGTGCACTTTTTTCATCTAATGTAACTTGTGTCACTTGAATATCATTCTCTTTATAAGTTGTTTTTTCAAATCCATTATTTTCTATTTGATTTTCGATTGTTTCTAAGACTAAATCGGTACGAATTTGATACTTGCTTAAATCAATTTCATGATTCATTTATATCACCTAATTATATTTTTACCCAAATTGTTACTTTTTATTGCTTTTTTTTCTAATATTTGTTAGAATAGAATAGATTAGAGATGACATGGAGGTGAGATTATGCCAAATATGAAAAATGCTAAAAAAGCTGTGAAAACAATTGCTAAAAGAAAAGTAAGTAATAATGATTTTAAAGCTAGTATGAAAACTGCTATAAAAAATGTAGAAAAAGCTATTGCTTCTAAAGATAAAGTAAAAGCACAAGAAGCATTGCAAGTAGCGATCAAAAAAATTGATAAGGCATGTGCAGCTGGTGTTATTACTGCAAACTATGTAGCTCGTAATAAATCACGTTTAACAATTAAAGTGAATTCAATGGAGTAATTTTTTACTTCTTTTTTATTTCAAAAATAAACATTTCATGATATAGTAATATTAAGGTGATGCTATGAAAAAACTTCTATCTACTATCATATTGCTTGGAGTGATATATTTAATATTTTTATATCATACTCCTATCATTCAATTTTTAATGATTCATGTGATTTATAAAGATCAATTATTTATGCCAGAAAATAGTATGTATGCGAAAGATCAAGATTGGTTATTTGTCCAAAAAACAAATGATTTTTATCCAAAAAACAGACAGGATTTATTGAATTTATTTTATACAGCATTAGATAATGGTTTAGAAGAATTTACCTTTTATTGTGATGAAACCTATAAAGAATGTTTAGATGATATGCAGATACTAACAAATGATAACTATATTTTATCAAATATCAATAATTTAGTAACAACATTGAATAGTTATCATCGTATATATGTAAATATGAATGTATTAGGTAGAGTTCATGTTCAGTTTGAACATACATATACAGAAGATCAAAAATTGGAGATAGAAACCAAAGTAAATCAATTATATGAAGAACTGATTTCTCCTAATATGACAGATGAAGAAAAAATTCGTACGATTCATGACTACATTATTGAAAATACTGTTTATGATCAAAATAGATCGGAATATATCGATACTTCCAATCCATTTTATGTCACAACTTCTAGTACTGCTTACGGACCTTTATTTACAGGGGAAGCAGTTTGTGGTGGCTATACAGATGCAATGGCACTATTTTTAGATAAAATGGGTCTTCCAAATTATAAAATTGCAAGTGATAATCATATATGGAATTTTGTTTATGTAGATGGTGCATGGAAACATTTAGACTTAACATGGGATGATCCTGTTAAGTCTAAAATGAATTATAATTTCTTCTTGATTTCGACAGATACTTTAAAACAATTAGATAGAACAGAACACACATTTGATTCTTCAATTTATTTAGAAGCAAAATAAAAAACGAAAATTCGTTTTTTTATTTTGTAATATGATTTAAATAATCGACAGCTTCTTCAAATGTACTAACCCCTATTACTTCAATTTTATAATTATTTTCGTTTTTAAGACGAATCGCTTCTTCATAATTTTCTCCGTTTGGAACAAAAAATATTTCTGCTTTTTGAGATATAGCACCTTTTAATTTATATTTGATACCACTAATTGTTCCAACGTTTCCATCTTTATCAATTGTACCTGTTCCCACAATTTTCTTTCCATGGGTGATGTCTTCTGGAATGAGTGCATTATAAATAGCAAGTGTCATCATCAATCCCCCAGAGGATCCAGATTCTGAAGATTTAAAATGGAATAAAACTTCTGGATTGGTTTTAATTTCTTGTTTTTCAGTTACCATAATTCCAATTGCTTTGCGATTTTCATCGTATTTGATCATATTGGCGGATATTATCATTTGTTTTTTATCTCGTAAAATAGTAAAAGGAATTGTACTACCGATAGCATATGATTGTAGTAAATTACCCATTTCTTCTTTACTATGTACTGTTTTTCCATCAATTTTTAAAATTTCATCCCCTACTTTTAAATCAGCATTTACAATTTCGTCTACATAAGTGATATATAATTGTGTATTCGTATATTCTAAATCTTTATTGGCTTTTTTAAAAGCAACAATAGTTGCAATTTGATTTGCTTCTTCTAATAACAAATGATCTCTAAAATAAACATCACTTTCCTCTTCATTGCTAGGAATTGTAGCTTTTTTTGGAATAATATCCCAATCACGTTTCAATTTTGCCAAAATTAAGGTAGGAATGGTAGCAGAAAGCTCTCTTACATACGCCATGTGAAAACTCCCAGTAGATGTATAACCATCTTCAACATCAACACGGGAAGAAATATCTATCGTTCCACCAGGAGCTTCAATATAATATGGGAATTGATAAGTACAAACAATCAACAAGAAAAAGAATAGAAGAATGAAACGTATATGTTCTTGTAGTATTTGTTTTATTTTTTGAATAAGTTGTTTTACCATATTTTATTTTCCTTTCTATTTATTTTATGACTATTGTATTTATTATATCATATAATTAAATCAGAAAAAAGTTGGTGAGAACATGAAAAAAATTGGTTATAGTGTTTTTATATTAATATTACTTTTATTTATTGTATTTGAGATTTTAACCGAATCTAAATCGATTATGGAATCTGTTACTTTTTCATTTCAAATTTGGCAAAACAATATTTTTCCCTCATTATTTCCTTTTTTTGTTCTATCAGAAATTTTAATTCATTATGGATTTGTAGAATTTATTTCTGAATTATTTCGACCTTTTATGTCTAAATTATTTTGTATGAATGGAAATGCTTCATTTATTTTTTTTATGAGTTTGGTTTCTGGATTTCCAAGTAACGCAAAATATACTAGAGAACTGTATCAAAAAGGAATGTTATCGGAGGATGAAGCAACAAAAATTCTTACCTTTACGCATTTTTCAAACCCATTATTTATTTTAGGAACAGTATCCCTTCTTTTTTTAAAAAATAAAGAAGTCGGATTTTTGATTCTAATATGTCACTATATATCTAATATCATCATTGGTCTCATTTTTCGTGGATACTGTCGTAGTGAGAAATCTAATGACAAAGTCTCACTAAAACGCGCTATTCTAAAAATGCATGATAAAAGAATAAAAAATGAAAATAGTTTTGGACAGATGATTACAAATGCATTAACACATAGTATTCAAACATTATTACTCATTTTGGGAACAGTTACAATGTTTTTGGTATTAACTACTATTATTGATCATAATCTAACACTCAGTCCTTTATATCAAAGTACTTTAAATGGTTTTATTGAAATGACACAAGGATTAAAATATATTAGTATGTTAAATATTTCTTTAAAAGTAAAAAGTGTATTAACCGCAATGATTTTATCGTTTGGTGGATTAAGTGTGCATATGCAAGTGATTAGTATTTTAAGTGATACTAAAATAAAATACCTGCCATTTTTAACAGCACGTATTTTACATAGTGCGTTTGCAGGTATTTTGGTCTATTTAATATTCCCTATTTGGACATCACTTATCTAAAAAAACTATATTTTTGATGTTGTTCATTTGTAACATCTGTTGGTTTTGGAATACTAGTTGGGATGGATACTGATCCATTTGAAAATTGATAAAGAATACGTATTCCATAATCTTGTTCTAACAATTTATGAGTAACAGGTATATTAATTAATAAAATAGAATTATAGGTTGATCCTGTAGATGTTGTATCCGTAACAACTTGTGTTTCTACTGTACCAATACTTGAACCTTCCGGAAGTTGCCACGTATAATCATGATATTTAATTTGATTCTTATCAATATCAAGAGATAAGTTATATGCGCTATTATCCATATAGGTTATTGTAATACAGAATTTACCACAACTAGTAATGGACTTCAACTTTAAATTTTGAAAATCATCATTTATTTTTTTCGTTAAGATGCCTTGTCTACTTAATAATGTAGTTTGTAAATCTCCTTTAATATAAACTTCACGAAGAGAAATAATAATTTGAAATAATAATATCACAATTACGGAGATCAAACTGAAAGTAACCGCAACTTCAATTAATGTAAAACCTCTTTTTTTATTCATATAGATTTCCTTTCTACTTCATGACTAGCGAAGCAACTGTTCCATTTGTAAATTCAACAATTAGACGATTTTTCTCTAAATCAAATGTAGATAAATCCATAATGTATTGATACATTGTTTCACTGAATGGATTGGTTGCACTATTTTTTAGTTGTTCTTTTAATGCAGATAATTGATCTTTTACAACAATTGCTTTTTTTACGTTTGCCATTTGCATCAACTTTTTACAATAATCTGTACCTGAAACAGTAAATATACAATTTTCAATTTCTACATAATTATTGGTTTGTAAACCTGAAATAATTTTATTAATATCTGTACTAGATAAATACAAATTAAGGTTTTGTACATAATATATTTCAGGGATGGTATCACGTTTAAAACTAGTATCATAAACTGTTTTTATGTTTGAAAATTGAACAAATAAATATACAAGCGTACCAATGATAAAAGCAGAAACTAAAAGTGTTTCCATTAAGGTAAAACCTTTCTTATTTTTTTTCATAAGTTAACTCCTTTTTATTGTAATTATCTCAAAACTATTATATAATATATTCAGGATAAAAGCTAGTCCTAAGTGAATAAAAAGAAATTTAAAGGGGAAGTGAACCATGTTAAGAAAGTTCGATTATGATAAAACACCGGTTGTAGAAATTGTCAATGATATTTTAGTAGACGCTAGTAAACGAGGCGCAAGTGATATTCATTTTGATCCATTAGAACAATATATGAAAATTCGTATTCGTATTGATGGAGCTTTGATTGACTATGCAGAAGTACCAAATTCAATCAAAAAGAATTTAATTACACGTATTAAAATCATTTCAGGTATGAATATTACAGAAACCAGATTACCACAAGATGGTGCGATTAAAGCTACTTTACAAGATATTAACTTAGACTTACGTGTTTCTTGTCTTCCTACTTTGGATGGAGAAAAAATAGTAATTCGTATCTTGGATTATAGTATGAGTTCTAGTGGTTTAGAGACACTTGGGTTTAGTGAAAAAAATTACGAAAAAGTATTAAAAATGATTTCATTGCCAAATGGAATTATATTAGTAACAGGTGCGACTGGATCTGGTAAATCTACAACGGTATATTCTATTTTACAACGTTTAAATCGTGAAGAAACAAATATTATTACAGTAGAAGACCCTATCGAAATGAATATTGAGGGTATTAATCAAGTTCAGACAAATAGCGAAATTGGTTTGACATTTGCAACTGCACTTCGTTCTATTTTGCGTCAAGACCCTAACGTAATTATGATTGGAGAAATTCGTGATACTGAAACAGCACGTATTGCCGTACGTGCATCAATTACAGGACATATTGTATTATCTACAATTCACACCAACAGTTCATTAAATACAATTGAACGTTTATTGGATATGGAAGTAGAACGTTACTTATTAGCTAGTGCTTTAACAGGTATTATTTCACAAAAATTGGCACGTCGTCTATGTACTAAATGTCGTGTAAAGAAAAAAACAAATCAATATGAAAAAGATTTATTTAAACGTGTATTACACCGTGATATTGATGAAATCTATACAACTGAAGGTTGTGAAGAATGTGGAAATGGTTATAAAGGACGTATTGCTATTCAAGAGGTTCTCTTAGTGAATCAAGAAATTAAAGATGCAATTAGTAGTAATTTACCAAAAGAACAATTACGTAAATTAGTATATAGTGCTGATGTTACTACTTTATTAGAAGATGGTCTTGAAAAGGTTGCAGAAGGTCTTACTACTTTTGAGGAAGTATTAAAATTGATTGAATTAGAAAATGATGATAAAGTTGGTGGATCTTATGACTTGAAATCTGCATTAGATTATACTTCGATATCTCAATCAAGTAACGATAATAATTCGAAAGAACAATCCACACAATCTTCAACAGAAAATAAGATGTTAAATCCTATTCAAGAAGATAAAAATAATTTGAAAGAACAATCTACACAACTTTTTACAGAAAAGAAGATATTAGAACCTACTCAAGAAGAAACAGTAGATGAAGAAAAAAGTATCTCATCTATAGATCATCAAGATACAACCACTGATGATTTAAATTCAAAATTTGATTTTAATTGGGATGACATTAAATCCCCTACTTCTGATTTGGATGAAAATTTATCAGAATCAACTACATTAAACTCAAATGAAAAAAAAGAACCATTAACAGATATCAATGACGATGATGATCTTATGAATATGGATTTTTAAAACAACAGATTTCTGTTGTTTTTATATACTTAAAATAAATAGTTCTAAACCAATATTTTTATCAATTTTACCACTTTTCATTTCATAATCTAGATTTGATAATTTTTTTAAATAATCTAATAATAGTTCTTCATCAAAATTATGACTCTTTTGTAATGCAAGTTTAATACGATATGGATGAATATTTAATCTAGTAGAAATATCTTTTTCTGAATATCCCTTTTTGAACATTTGCTTTGATTGATACATGATACGAAATTGATTCGCAAGCATAATCACTATTTTAATAGGTTCTTCACCTAATTGAATCATCATAGTGTAACTTTCTAAGGCTTTTGCTTTATTACCAGTAATAATATGATCAATTAAATTAAAAATATCTGTATCAACATTTTTACAAGTAACATCCATAATATCTTGTTTGGTAATTTTGTAATCATCTGCTTTATAACTTTTTAATTTTTGAATTTCTTGTTCTATAGTTGCAAGATCATTTCCTACTCTCTCTTGAAAATAAGTAAGATCAGAAGATGATAATTGATAGGGTTCAAACAAAGTTTTTATATAATCAGATTGATTGGATAATGTAGTAAATTCTTTTATAATGCCTACTTTTTTTAATTCTGAAACTATTTTTTTTCGTTTATCAATGCTATCTTTGTTAACAATAAAAAATAATAAAGTATTGTTATTTATATTTTGGAAATATTGATTTAATAAATCTATA
The DNA here is from genome assembly GCA_947588975.1 of uncultured Bacilli bacterium. Classification (GTDB taxonomy): domain Bacteria; phylum Bacillota_I; class Bacilli_A; order RF39; family UBA660; genus UBA5026. Next base: position 5,456 of record CANQAF010000002.1, on the reverse strand, counting down.
TTTTGAGTTGGTAATTTTTGATTTGTAGTTCCCGTAAAAATATAGCTATTTTCTACAATAATCGCTTTTTTATCACCAAAAAGAGACATGGTAGAAGCATCTTCAATAATATCATCTAATGTACTATTTTCTAAATCATACGTATTTTGATTAATTGCTTCGATATGTTCTTTTAAAAGTATTGATTTTATTTCTTTTTTAATTAAAAAAGATTCCAACCCATAATATAAATATATCACTTTACTTCACCTACTTCATTATATCAAATTTGATACAAGAAAAAAAGCGCTTTTTAACGCTTCAATAATTGTTTAAAATAATCATTATTATAAAAACTTAAATAAGTTTTCTCATCAATTGGCTCTAATGGGTATGGGAGTGCTTGATGCCCAAATTTAAGTGCTAATTGTTCATCTGAAGATAATAAATATATATAATATTCTGAATGATTATCTATACATTGATGTCTAACAACTACATTACCAATCATTTCAATATTTTCAACTAATTTTAATGAATTAAATTTATCTCTTATTTCTTTTGATCGACAGTATTCATTTCCATTTTTCTTAAAATAAGACAATTCTTTTACTTTAAATACGTTGGAATCAGTAGTTTGTTTATATTGTGTTTGTAAATATCCACCTTTTAAAGAATTATTATAGTCATATATATAATTTATATTAGGATATTGTCTTCGAGATGAATCTGCTAAATGGCATATTATTTGATTATTCTCTATTAAAACAGAAATTCCAGTTGTTAATTGTCCATCATTTGTCCAAATTCCTCTTTCATATCCAAGAATATTTCCGTTTTTTACAATGAGTTTTATAGGATATTGTTGAAATAATTCTTTTTGTGAATGTATCATATTATTGATTGGACTTTTTTTTAAGATTTTTTTCCATTTTTTCCAAAATTGTTGTTCTACAATATTTGTCATATAAATCCCCTTTCATATGTAGTTGCTATTATATATAAAATCGAATATTTTGTCAAATAAAAATAAGAGAATCTCTTATTTTTTTGCTTGTGATAATGCTTGTTCAATGGCACGAATATAAGTATCTGCTGTAATAGTAACCCCACTAATTGTATCTAAATCTAATTTTGTTTGGGTATCATCTGACCAACGAACCCAATCTAAATTTTGCTCTTCAAGTACTTTTTGTTCAATTTGTTCTACTTGTTCATACCATTCAGCTCCACCAGGAATCACTCCAATACTAGCGGATGTTGACTTCATATTATAGTCATCATGTAATGCTTTTTTTGTGGTGATAACGCCATCTGCGGTTTGATAAGTAGAATCAATATAACAACTTTCAATATTTCCATTTTTCCCTACATAAATAGTGGCAAGTGTTACATATTGTGTTCCATAAGATTCATATGGAACAACACCAGTATAAGTTCCTTGTTGATAGATCCCTTCTGGTTCAATTTTTTCACATCCAGATAATATTAAAATTGTGATCAATAACATCCCATATTTTTTGAATTTATTCATATTTTTTTCTCCTATTCTTTTGATATTATAACTTATTTTATACATAATTACAATGTCTTTTCTAGTTGCTTTAATAGATATTGCGATAAATACCCAATAATCATTCCAGTTACAATAGATCCAAGTATCATCCAAGGTAAATAATAGATTAACATATGAAGATGTAAAAATAACATAGCTGCTAATAATTGTCCAATACTATGAAATATAGCCCCAACTATACTAACTCCTATCACTGATAAATGAGTTTTTTTAGTAAGGTACATACTAATAACACTAAATAAAGTTCCAAATAAACTAAAGAAAAAAGTAACACTAAATAATCCTGTTCGTAAGATACCCATTAATATAACGCGTAAAACTGCAATCGCAAGTGCTTCACGAATTCCATATTGATAAAGTACTAACACAAGAATAATATTCGCACAACCTAGTTTAATACCAGGAATCATATAATTGATCGGAATCATACTTTCAAGAATACTGAATATAATAGCTAGCGTTAAATACATAGATAATCTTGTAAGTTTTTGATATGTCATATTATTTTACCACCGTATCTATATCATTGTTTTGTTCAATTTGTATTACAATTTTATTTGGTAAACAAACGATGCTTTCTGTACTTTTACTAATATATCCTTGCTTAGAACATAAATGTAAGGGACTATTTTCATCTTTTACACGAATACGTCCTCGATTGACTTCAAGTGTTACTATTCCATTTTCGCCATTTACTTGATATTCTTTGATGTCATCTAAAGAAAGATCAATTTTTTTGATTATTTCATTTTTATAATATACGACTGCAACGTTATGATCTGAATGATTCAATGTAACAATAAATAATAAACATATGATTACAATACAACCAATTAATGTTTGATCATTTTTGTTCATAAATTTCAATTCCCTCAGATGTAATGATAGTATCCTCATTTGTATACCAAATTGCTTCTGCATCAAATTGTTTTATAAATTCTTGTCCTTCTTCAATTGGTAATAAAAATAATAAAGTAGATAAAATATCTCCTAAGGAACTATCTTTCGTAATAATTGTAACACTTTTCATCCAATTACTAGGCATATTTGTATCTGGATCAATAATATGATGATATTTTTGACCATTATATTCATAGTATCGCTCATATCCCCCACTTGTCACTACACTTATATTTTGACCATAGACTACTTTAAAGATATCACCAGATTGACTATTAGGGTCTTCAATACCAATTGCATATTTTTCCTTTTGATATGGGGTTCCTACTTTAACATTTCCGCCTGCATTGATAATATAATTTGTAATTCCAATTGATTCTAGATATTCCCCTACTTTTTCAGTAGCATATCCTTTAGCAATTGCTCCTAAATCAATATTAGGATGCGTATTTTGAATTTGATTATTTTCTAATAATACAATATCTTTAATAGAACCTGTATCATTTAACGTTAATTCTTCTAAGGTTGGAACTCCTGTTTGGGTGGTTCGATATTGTTTCCAAACATCTATGATATTACCCATACTAATGTCAATTTTGCCATTACTGATTACATACCATTCTTTTCCAAATGTAAGCATCTGATATAATCTAGGATCTAGTGTCAAAGTTTCACTTGGATCTGTATTATAATGAATTGTATATAAATTATTGATACCATCATATGCTTGATATCGATCGGCAAGTTGATGATATTCTTGATAAATTTGTTCAATATGTTGAAATGCTTCTTCAGCCTTTTCTTTGGATTGATTTTCTATTTTGATATAAATATAAGTATCCATATAAAATAAATTTTTGGTAAATGTATTTTCTACATTCTTAGTACAAAAATAGAAAATGACAAAAAGAATCAATAAAATAGGAATTGCAATCCAAATCACATAATTCAGTTTTCGTTGCATAGAATCACCTTACTCATTATAACAAAAAAAGGAAAAGTTTTCTACTTTTCCTTTAAGACTTTTTTATATAGTTCAATTAATTGTTGACCAGTATACTTTATTTCACGTGATTCTACTTTATGGTATCCATTTTCTGCTAAAGACGGTAATTTCCCAGTTAGAATGTTATGGATGGTTTCTTGCCATTCATCTAATGTTTTAGCTTTATATACGTCCTTTTTATCTTCTAAAAATTCAAATACAGGAATATCATTTACAATAGTTGGAATTTTAGCAGTCAATGCTTCTAAAATAGGAATTCCTTCTGTTTCTTCTAATGTTGGAAATAAATATAAATCTGCCCCACTATATGCTCCACGTAAAATTTCTGGTTCTACATATCCAGCAAATACTAAATTATCTAGTTTTGTATGAACTGCTTTTTTAATTTTTCTAGGAGAAAATGTAAGTGGAGAATAACCAAACCAAATGAATTTATATTCTGGCATACGTTTGGCAAGTTCCACAAATGTGAGAATTCCTTTACGTTCCAAATAAAGTCCTACGCCCATAATGACTTTATCGTTTTTTTGATATCCATATGCGTTACGAAAAGCTTGTCCTTTCTTTTCATCATGCATAAAAAATTGCATATCAATACCATTTGAAATAGCAGTAATTGGTCGGTTTAAATGATAATTTTCAAGTAATTTTTTAGAGTATTCAGTTGGTGTAATAATATGATCACCTAAACGATAACATTTGCAGATCCATTTTTTGAACAATGGTGCAATTGTGTTGGAAAAGATAAAAGAATTGCGAAAATCTTCCTCAGTAGAATGCGCATGATAAATGACCTTTTTTCTCATTTTTTTAGCTTTTTTTGCAAGTAAATAGCTTCTTGGACCATAAAAATTAATATGGATGATGTCGTAATCTTTGCATTTTGGATCGGTTGTGTATTCAATATGGTGTTCAGTTAATGCTTGCATTTGATGACGAATTGCTTTTCCTAATCCTGATTTTCTATTCAGATGCTCAAATTCAGTATATAATAAGATTTTCATAAGTATCACCTATCTCATTATACCATGTTTTTTAATAGATTACCATACTCACTAAAATGACATCTTCACCAATTTTTTGAATCTGTTGCCATTTTACCTCTAATTCATCTTTATTACTAAAAAAGTTGGAAATAAATTTATTTTTTTGAACAATAAGAGATTGCATATTCCCTTCTCTATCAATAATTACGTCTATAATGTTTCCAATTTTTTTCCCGTCTTCCATATTTACAACATCTTTATTTTGCAAATCCGATAAGCGCATATACTTCACCAATTCATGATATGAAAAAAGCTTCTGAATTATGAAGCTTTAATTTTATCAATATAATAAATTACTTTACTTGCCCATGTTTTACTTGCTGCATATCTAACATTAATTTGTTCAGGAGTAGTAAGTCCTTTTGCAATATAATTACGATATAAATTATTCATAAAAGAATCAATACCTTGTTGGATAGTATCATATTGAATATAAGAGCCTCCATTACATCCAGGGCTACCTTTCATACCACCAACATTATTGCATGTTTCTACTAATTTACTACAAGTACCATTACATCCTGTTTCATGTAACATGATTGCAACTGCTAAATATGGATCAATGCCTAATTCTAAACTTTTTGTAGCAATTTGTTCTCCAGTTCCAGCTAATTTACCTTTTAAAGAACGATTTAATTTTTCAATTAATTGATCCATTGTTAAATTATCATATACAATTTTATTCTCTACTTCTTTTTGAAGATATTCTAAGACAACAGTACTTTTATTTGGCATATATGCAAAATCATTTTGATTTCCAGCAAATAATTTTTTTGGATTGGTATCTATTATATTTTTTACACAAAATGTTCCAAGTAACATAAGACAGATACTAAAAAACATACCCCATTTTTTCCATGTTTTTTTGTGCTCTTTTTTCACATTTTCACCTCTGTGTTATTTATGAGAACATCTTCATTGTATCTTATAATTTTTAATTTGTCAAATT
>CANQAF010000001.1 GCA_947588975.1 uncultured Bacilli bacterium | reverse complement strand
ATAACAGTTTTAAATTTTTGAGTGTTTTCTCTTTTTTTATATAATTTTACATTTTCCCACATCTAGTTTACTACATCTTTATGCTCATAAGTATTGACTAAAGAAAATAATTATGGTAACTTTGTTACTGTTGTGCAAAATACCATAAATTAGTCGATATGTTTAAAGACTATGTTGTCAAATATTTTGAAATTGATAGAGTCTGCTAATTTTATGTGTGTCAAATATTTTAATATAGTAGTAATACTATTTTTTTATGTGATCTAAATGATATGAGTATATTGATAGAAAGAAGAATGTATATGAATAAAAAGAATTTTACTATAGAGATGAATATGAAATCATTAAAATTAAAATTGACATGTTATATTTCAATTATTTTGCTCGTGTTGATGAGTAAAAATCATTTGGATGATAAGGTTGACATAGGTATGGTAACTAATAATGCCGTTCATAAGTTAATGGATAGACTAGATTTTGGCACGTTACAGTATTCATTAGGGGATATAAAATTACAAGAAAAAATCTCAAATCGTCTTATGCATATTATAGCAAGTTTACTTGAACATGATTATAGCAAAGAAATCAGTAATGATGAGAAATTAAATATTATATTGGAAAAGTATGGATTAACATATGAACAGTTTGAAGTAGTGACTGCATGCACGATTGCAGAAGCAAAGGGTGAAGGAACATGTTATATTGATGCATATGCTGTCATTAATACAATTTATAATAGATGTTTAAGTGAAAAATGGATTAATGAAGTTGACAATTATATGGGCGAAGGAACAGGAATGAATTTATATTATCAAGTAGTTATGCCCGGGCAATTCTCACCAATTGCAAGTGAAAAATATATAAATTATTTAGGAATAAATGAGGGTGAAGGGTACCAAGCTATTATTGATTTTTTATATTCTGAAGAACCATTACATACACAATTATCATTTAACTGTTATGGTCAGGAGGAAGAAGGCAAAATACAATATGTAGATGGTGGCAATTGGTATTATAATGAGTTAGAGGAAGATGAAAAGTTAGATCTAAATGAAAGTGCAAAGTATCTAGAATATGTTAATTATAGATAGTGTTAATAATTTACTATGCAAATTCATATAATTTGGTAGAAAAGATTGAAAATTGAAAAAATTTTAAATTATAGGGTTGCGAAAGTTCAGGAAATATGATAACATATTAGTTGTATTTGGAGGGAGAATTGAGATTCTTACTCTCAAATGATAATACATGTGCCTGCGCTCGTAGCTCAGCTGGATAGAGTGTTTGGCTACGAACCAAAAGGTCAGGGGTTCGAATCCCTTCGAGCGCACCATAATATCGGGAAATGGCTCAACTTGGTAGAGCACTTGGTTTGGGACCAAGGGGTTGCAGGTTCAAATCCTGTTTTCCCGACCATTTAGAAAGTGAAGAACTTGATATTAAGTTCTTTTTTTGTAGTTTGGCAACCCCTTGCTCCCTATATTTCTACTGAGTTAAATAAATCTTCCAAGTGCTCTTTTGAAATCCGAAATGCAGTACCATGATTATGAATTTGCCCCTTTCTTTTTCCGCTTAAAAATACACCAACTGTGAATGTAATAATGATTGTTCCATCTTCAATCAGTTTTAAAAATTGCTCAAAACTTTTTAACTGATATAGCGTTATATGATCATATTGGTAGTAAGTTTGATTATTTATTATTTTCTTTTTAGCGTCTATGACTGCAAGATAACGTAGTTTGCGGTACAGTTTTTCTTCTAATAAAGAAAATGACCAAAAACTTTTTTGATCCACTACTTTGTTATTACGATCATAAATATATAAAATAATCTTTTTCTTTTTGTAGTTAACAGTAATCCGAAATTGATAATGAACACCAATATTGGCTCTTTTAGTAGCTTTCACATCTCCTTGTAAAATTTTTACATGTTTAAATATTGAGTGAGGATACCCATATTGATTACAGATTCGTTCTATTTCAAAAAAGGAATCACCTTCAGGACTGGCATTAAAAAGTGTAATATAAGATTTGCTTTTTTCTAAATGTGTTTTAATTTCAATTCCTTCAAAATCTGGAATTTCAAAATTTTCTATTGGTTTTTGAATCAATTGTTCAAAAAATACACCTTGTGAAATTTTATTTTGTGTTGGAACTTGTATCCAACCTTTGTTTTTAATATCAGTAAAGATATTTGTTAATTGTAAATAATGTTTGTTCATATATGATTACCACCTTTGTTTGCATTATAGCAAGCGTTTGATTATAATACAAATATAGAAAATTCGATATTTGTTGCAAACTACGTGTAAATGATTGGAAAGATAACACAGTTTTATAATAATTGAATAGAAATTGTGATAGAATAAGAAAAAGAGGCAAAATGATGAAAAAAAATAATTGGTTAAAATCTTATCTATATTGTTTTATGCTTGCGTTTTTATTCCTTTCTATATGTAGCAAGAATTCCTTTTTGTATTATATGAATGATTGGGTAGATGCTAATGCCTTTTTTACTGTGGGTAAAGGAATGATGAATGGAGTTATTCCATATCAACAATTGTTTGAACAAAAAGGACCATTATTATATTTAATTTATGGAATAGGATATTTGCTTGACCATAGGGGATTTTTTGGCGTTTTTATTTTAGAGATCATATCATTTTCAATATTTTTATATTATGCATATAAGATGTTACGATTATTTTTAAATGAAAAAAAGACTTATATGATATTACCATTATTTACTTTCAGTATTTTAACATTAAAGTCGTTTAGTCATGGTGGAAGTGTGGAAGAATTTACATTGCCATTTTTTATGTTTTCATTATACCAATTAGTTGGGTATCTCAAACAAGAAGAAATTTTGATTGCAAGAAAAATTGTTTTTGGAGTAGGTGTTATAGCAGGCTGTGTTTTATGGCTAAAATATACATTACTTGGATTGTGGTTTGGTTGGATGTTTTCGGTATTTTGCATATTGATTTATAATAAGCAATATAAAGAAGCATTTATAAATTGTTTTGTTTATTTATTAGGGATGCTATGTGCAACTATCCCTTGGCTTATCTACTTTGGCTATCACCATGCACTCGATGATCTATGGAATGTATATTTTCTTATTAATATACAAATATATCCTGAAAGTATTTCTATCTTCAATAAAATTATCCACACTTTCCAACTTCTAATCCATACTTTATTTGGAAATCTTCAATATTTTTTAGGAATTATAATTGGTTTTTTAGTATTATTTATTAATAAAGATTTTTGGGGAAAGAAAGGCGCAAATATTATATTATTGATATGTCTTATGACTACAGGTATTTTTATTTATATTGGTGGTACAAGTTATCATTATTACCCTTTTATATTATCGCCTTTTATTTTAATAGGGTTTATTGCAATATGTTCTTATTTACCTAATCAATTTCATATTCCGAATATGTTGAGTGTGATATTGGGGCTGATTTTAATTTATCATTTTTCTTCAAATACAAATATGATAGGATTAAGTAAAACAAATTATGCACAATATCGTTTTTCGGAAGTTATTAATCAAAAGCCAAATGCTTCTTTATTGAATTTTGGATTTTTGGATGGTGGCTTTTATACTGTTTCTGGTATTATTCCAAAATATTATTATTTTATGAAAAATAATATTTCATATGAAAATTATCCGGAAATGATGGATACACAAAAAGAGTATATTATAGAAGAATTACCAGATTTTGTGATTATCAAAAATACATTATCATTAAAAAATAAAAAGGTGATTGAAGAACATTATGAACGAGTGGATCAATATACGCAGAGGTATCAGACAAAAATAGTTACTTATATTCTTTATCAACGAAAAAATTTGTAAATTAAATTTACATTTTATAACTAAAAAAGTACTATAGATTACACTTTTCTTTCAAAATTAATATGTTAATAATATAAAAGAAGTATCATGAGATACTTCTTTCTAGCATTTATAGGAATATTTTGTTATAATAAAATAGAACGAAATAGAATGGAATGATTGCATGCGAAAGGTAAATGAGTGGATTAAAACACATATTACAACTATTATATTTTGGATGTTAATTTTAGGACCTGTCTTTGATTGTGTGACATCGCTTTCTATACATCTATTACATGTTCAATTGACATTAATTATGTTTTTGAAAATTTTATTTTTAGGAATTTTAATTTATGATTTATTTTTTATTAGTAAATGTCGGTATAAAAGGAAAATATCATTGATAATTCTTTCTATTTTAGTTTACATGATGATGTATGTGATTTTGATAATATTAACTAAAGGGCCAGAGGTATTTTTATATGAGTGTCAAAGTATGTTAAGAACTTTCTTTTTTCCAATTGTCTTATTGACATTATATAATCTCTATTTAGAAAAAAGATTAAAAGTGAATCAAAATTATTTATATATTATTTTAGTTACTTATATTACATGTATATTCATTCCTATTTTAACGCATACAGGATTTGATAGTTATGCTTATAGCAAGGTTGGGACGATAGGGTGGTTCTATTCATCTAACGAAATTGGTGGAATTTTATCAATACTATTTCCATTTTTGTTTTATTATCTTTTAGCACAAAAAAAATGGTGGAGCATCCTATCTATAGTGATTATCATGAGTGTCTATTTTGCAATTGGAACTAAGGTACCAATACTAAGCATGGGAATTACATTTGCTATTTTTTCTATAGCTTATATCATACAACTATTTCAAAAGAAAAAATGGAAGCAACTTTCTAGGTTTGGAATTTTAATTATATTAGGAGTTTTATCTTTATTATTGGTGTTACCAAAAACTTCATTTTATAAAAACATTCAAATTCATTTAGATTTTTTAAAAATTGATTCTATGGCAGATTTATTTACGCTAGATCATATTGATCATTTTATATTTAGTGAACGTATTCGTTTTATGAAAACTACGGAACAAAATTATATCAATGCAAGCTTAAGTGAAAAGTTATTGGGTATTGGTTATATTGAAAATTATGCTACTGATCAAGTTAATACAAAAATGGTGGAAATGGATTATTATGATATTTTCTTTAGACATGGTATTGTAGGTAGTATTATTTACTTTATTCCCTTCCTTTGGATTTTGATAAAGGTAGTAAAATCTCTTTTAAAAAATACCTCTATACCACATATTACTAGTGTGATATTGATTTTATTGTTGGCCTTATTCTCTGGGCATATTATAACTGCACCTTCTGTGAGTATTCTAGTGGCATATGTTTTGATTAGTTGTTTGGAAGGTGAATATGAATGAAAAAAACAGGACTGGTTATGGTTAATTATAATGATGAGGCTAATGTAAGAAAAATGATTAAAATGTTAGAAAATTATACTATAATTGACAAAATTGTGATCGTAGATAATGCCTCAACCGATGATTCATTTGGACAAATAAAATCATTAGAAAGCGATAGAGTAAAAGTATTACAGAGTGATTATAATGGTGGATATGGATTTGGAATTAATATGGGTGCAAAGTACTTGAACGAATTTTATGATAATCCAAATATCATTATTAGTAATACAGATATTATTTTATATGGGGAATCAGATTTAAAGGAGTTATTGAATACACTAGATGATGAAACAGCAGTTGTAGGTCCTGTTATCCGTGAACATGAAGGATACAATTGTGGCTGGAAAATTCCAACACCTTGGCAGGACATATTACTCAGTATGCCATATATTTATAAAAAATTTAAAAAGAAATTAGAGTATAGTAGAGAACAAATTGGAATGAATACTGTACAAGTAGAAGCAGTTTCCGGGAGTTTTTTTATTATACAAGGGTCTATATTAAAACAAGTAAATTATTTTGATGAAAATTTATTTTTGTATTATGAAGAGAATGTATTGTCTAAGAAATTAAACAACATTGGGAAAAAAGTAAAAGTCAATGGTAAGGTAGAAATTTTCCACAATCATTCTGTTACAATTGATAAAGTGCATACTAGTGTTCAAAAATATAAAAATTTGAAAAGTAGTCAATATTATTTTCAAGTAAAATATAATCATGCGGGATTATTAAACCGTGTGGTAATGAGATTATTATTTTGGATAGGAGCAATAGGCTTAAAAATTCGTAATTCTAAATAAAAATATAAAAATATAAAAATATATGATATAATTATATACATAAAAGGTATATTATATACAGAAACGAGGGTTAGTATGGCAAAAACATTAGCAGTGATTGTATTAAATTATAATGACGCCAAAACAACCACTAAATACGTAAATTGTATTAAAAATTATGATTGTATTGATAAAATTATTGTTGTAGATAACTTATCCCCTGATGGTTCTTATGAACTATTAAAACCATTGAAAAGCGATAAAGTAGATGTGATTGTAACAGATGGGAATAAAGGGTATGCATATGGGAATAATTACGCTATTAGATATCTAAACCAGACATATGGGGAATATAAATACATTACGATATCAAATTCTGACATAGAAGTCTCAGAAAAAGCTTTTCAACAATGTATTTCTTTTCTGGATAGTCATCCAAAGGTAGCAATTGCAGCTCCTAGAATGTATGATATCAATAATAATCCACATCCATTGTCTGGGTGGAAACTTAGGACATTAAAAGGAGATATCATAAGTAGTTCACTTTTACTAACTGAATTATTTCAAACAAGATATTCAGAGTATTATCCAGCAAATGTTTGGGATAAAAAAGTAACCTATGTTGATTGTGTAGCTGGGTCTTTCTTTCTCATAAGACATTCTATTTTTCAACAAGTAGGTTATTTTGATGAGAATACTTTTTTGTATTATGAAGAAGATATTTTAGGAAATAAGTTAAAAAATATGGGATATTATAATGTAATTCTTAACAATTGTAAATTTAAACATTATGAATCTGTTACAATTGATAAAAATTTGAATTATATGAAAAAATACAAAAATTTACAAAAAAGTAGACGTTATTATCATGAGCACTATAATAGGGCTAGAAAAGGGAAAAAAGGTTTATTTCTATTAGATTTTTTTACAAAATTTCGTAGCGTTGAAGAAAAATCACTCCCTATTATTCATGCGTTAAAAATTGATAAAGCGTTTCGAAAAATAAGAGGAGTTGTGTTTATGGGAACATTACTAAAGATTACAAAATTAATTTTATTATTTGTTCACATTATATTATTGCCAATTACATGGTTGATAAAAAAATTAAGGCGTCGTCAGAAAGTTTTATATTTTTCTTTAGTTACTTGGAAGTGGATTAAACAAAGACCGCATTTCGTTGCAATGGAATTAGCGACAAAAGGAAATTATGATGTGGACTATCGATATCAAGAATTATATAAAAGATACATGCCAAACGATAAAATAAATCAAGTTAATAATAAAGTAAATATAAAACATTTTCATATTAAAGCATTTAAAATATTTCCTGCCAATTCAAGGTGGCGAACAACTGTAAATTCAATTTGGAGTGTAATTCGTACTTCCTTTTGGAATTATGACAAAATTATTTTAACAAATCCAAATCAGACAGATTTCTTTTTCATGAAATTACAGGTAATCAAAGGTACAAAAATATATTATGAATGTATGGATAATTATGAGGGTTGGGAACCTAATGTTGCGGCATTTCGCGATAAGCAAAATAGTTTAATACGTTGTTCAGAACATGTAATTGTATCAGCGGACAAATTGAAAAATAAATTAATAAAAATGTGTGATTGTAAAGATAAAATTACTGTAGTTCGAAATGGATATGACCATTGTTTATTCGAAAATTATAAGAAAACTACTACAAATTTACAACATCCAAACATTGTATATATAGGTACAGTAGATGATTGGTTTGATTTTGAAAGCATTGCAGCATTTGGAAAGAATAATCCAAATTTCCATATTGATATCATAGGTCCAATTAATAATGCAGTCAAAGAAGAAACAGTAAATTTGGAAAGTAGCAATATAAAGTTTCATGGTCCAATTGAACATGATTTAGTTCCACAATATATTGAGAATAGTGATGTTCTCATTATGCCATTTTTAATTAATGAAATAATTGAATATGTGGATCCAGTTAAAGTGTATGAATATCTATATATGAAGAAACCTGTTGTTACAACTTATTGGGAAGAGCTAAATCAATTTAAAGACATGGTGTATTTTTATAGTGGACCTAAAGAATTCGATACTATGATTAAAAAAGCAATAAAAAATGGTTTTAAGGAATCCAAAGAATACGATAAATTGATGAAAGAATCTAAGTGGCAAGAAAGACTAAAAAAATATATCAGAGTGATTCAGTAATAAATGGAGGCACAGAATGAAAATAAAAGTAATGACAGTTTTTGGCACACGTCCAGAAGCAATTAAAATGGCACCTTTAGTAAAGGAATTAGAAAAAAGAAACAATATTGAATCGATTGTGTGTGTAACAGCGCAACATAGACAAATGTTAGATCAAGTGTTAGAAACATTTGAAATTACACCTGATTATGATTTAAATATTATGAAACAAAATCAAACATTAAGTGAAATTACCTGCAATGCTTTATTAGGATTAGAGAATGTCATGCAAAAAGAAAAACCAGATATTGTATTGGTGCATGGAGATACTACAACAACTTTTGCAGGAGCTATGGCTGCATTTTACAATCAAATTTCAGTTGGTCATGTAGAAGCAGGACTACGTACATGGGATAAATATTCCCCTTATCCCGAAGAAATGAATCGCCAAATGGTTGATTGTATTACAGATTTTTATTTTGCACCAACAAAAATGAGCCGTGATAATTTGATTAAAGAAGGCAAAGATGAGAAAAAAATTTATATTACAGGTAATACAGTAATTGATGCAATGAAAACGACGGTGAATGAACAATATAATAATGAAGTTTTAAACTGGGTAGGAGATAGTCGCATGATTCTTCTTACAGCACATAGGCGTGAAAATTTAGGAGAACCTATGTATCATATATTTCGTGCAGTAAAAAGAATTGTAGATGAATTTGATGATGTAAAAGTAGTATACCCAATTCATTTAAATCCGAAAGTTAGACAAATTGCAAATGAAGTTTTCTGTGATTGTGATAGGATCAAACTCATAGAACCATTGGAAGTGTTTGATTTTCATAATTTTCAAAACAGAGCGTTTCTCATTTTAACAGATAGTGGTGGAGTACAAGAAGAAGCGCCATCTTTAGGAAAACCTGTTTTGGTATTACGTGATACTACAGAAAGACCAGAAGGTATTATGGCAGGTACTCTAAAATTGGCTGGGACGGATGAATTAACAATATATGAGATGACAAAGGAATTGTTGACAAATGAGAGTGTGTATAAGAAAATGAGCGAAGCCAATAATCCATATGGTGATGGACATGCAAGTGAAAGAATTGTAGACATTATTATTCAGGAATTTAAGAAATCTTAAATTCTTTTTAATTTACTCGTATACAAATATCATGTATAATAATATTAGGTGGTAAAATGAAAAAAATAAAAAGTATTTGTAGAACAATATATAAAGGAATTCGCTTAGCATGGAAAGAATATCATTTTATGATTCCTATCTCTATGTGGAAGAGATATTTTACTATTGCAGTAGATAAATTTAAGAATGGTGATAAAAACTTATTTTATAATCCATATATTCGAAGTGAATATCAATGTTGGATAGAAGAACAGGAAGCATTAGATGAATATAAAGATTTACCAAAAAAACCACTTATATCTGTAATTATGCCTGTTTACAATGTAGCAGCTAGTTATTTAAGGGAATGTTTAAATTCTATTTTAGAACAGTCATATCCCAATTATGAAATTTGTATTGCAGATGATCACTCTACAAATAAGGAGACAATTGAAGTTTTAAAAGAGTATCAAAAATTGTATTCTAATATAAAAATAATTTACCGTGAAGAAAATGGGCATATTGTGAAAGCAAGTAATACAGCGCTTTCTCTTGCAGAGGGAGAGTATATTGTATTAATAGATGATGACGATACTATTGAAAAGGACGCCTTGTATGAGATGGTAAAAGTAATTAATGAAAATCCAGACGTGGACATGATTTATAGTGATGAAGATAAACTTGATCCTCATGGTAAAAGGTGCGAGCCACATTTTAAACCAGACTGGTCTCCAGATACTTTGATGAGTATGAATTATATTTGCCATCTTGTTATGCTTAAAAGATCTATCGTTGAAGATATTGGCGGTTTTAGAGAAGGGACTGAAGGGTCACAAGATTATGATCTATTTTTAAGATTTTCAGAATATACAAATAAAATATATCATATTCCAAAAATACTTTATCATTGGAGAATGGTAGAAGGTTCTACATCAATGGCAAAAAAATTTAAAAATTATACATACACAAATGGGAAAAAAATATTGGAAGAAGCATTATTACGTAGAGGACTCAAGGGTATTGTAAAAGAAGATAAAACTAAATCATTTTATATTACAGAATATTTATATGATAAAGAACCTATAGTATCCATTATTATTCCAACTCGCGATTATGCTTCTACTTTAGATACATGTTTAGCTTCTATATATAAAAATACTAGCTATTCTAATTATGAAATTATTGTATTAAATAATAATAGTATAGAAAAAGAGACTTTTGAATTATTTGAAAAATATAAATCATATAAGAATTTTAGGGTTATTGACGTCAACACCGAATTTAACTATTCTAATATCAATAATATTGGAGTTCAAAATGCTAAAGGGGAGTTTATTGTATTATTAAATAATGATACTGAAATTATTACTGCAAATTGGCTAGAATGTATGGTAGGCTATGCGATGCAACCGCATATTGGTGCAGTTGGCGCAAAATTATATTATCCAGATCATCGAGTACAACATGCAGGTGTTATTTTAGGATTAGGGGGAGTTGCATCGCATGCTTATATTGGCGCTACTGAGTATGACAATGGTATATTTGGAAGATTAAATGTTCCATATAATTATAGTGCGGTTACTGCGGCTTGCTTAATGATAGAAAAGAAAAAATATCTAGAAATAAAGGGACTAAACGAAGAGTTAAAAGTAGCGTATAATGATGTTGATTTTAATATTCGTTTATTAAAACAAGGCTATTATAATTTACTAGCCCCACAAGTAGAATTATATCATTATGAATCAAAATCAAGAGGACTTGATACCACAACAGAGAAATATAAACGTTTTTTACAAGAGTCTGATTATATGTATAGTCATTGGAAACATGATATTGACAATGATAAATTTTATAATTGTAATTTTAGTAAAAAAGGTTGTTTTTTACTAGATAAAAAATTATAATGATAATAACTTTACTATTATATGTAGTTAATTACATATAAATGAGGAGGTATCAAATGAGTACAAATGGGAAAAAAGCAATCATAGTAAAAGATTTAACAAAATCTTTCAAATTATTTTATGATAAGCCAAGTACATTAAAAGAAAGATTTGTATTTTGGAATAAGAAAAAAGTAGAATCTAGAGCAGTATTAGAACATATTAATTTAACTATTGATAAAGGGGAAACTGTTGCTTTAATTGGAACGAATGGCAGTGGGAAGTCTACATTATTAAAGTTGATGACAAAAATTATTTATCCTACTCATGGAAGTCTGCAAACCAACGGTAAATTAACATCACTATTAGAATTAGGTGCTGGATTTCATCCCGATTTTTCTGGGCGTGAAAATATTTATTTCAATGCTTCTATTTTTGGATTAACAAAAAAAGAAATTGATCAACGTATCCAAGATATTATTGATTTCTCAGAATTACATGATTATATCGATAGCCCTGTTAGAACTTATTCTTCAGGTATGTATATGCGCCTTGCTTTTTCGATTGCAATTAATGTAGATGCAGACATTTTATTAATAGATGAAATATTAGCAGTTGGCGATCAACATTTTCAGGACAAATGCTTTGAAAAATTAACGGAGTTAAAAAATAGCGACAAAACAATTGTAATTGTAAGTCATAACTTAGATGCTATAAAAAATTTATGTAATCGTGCTATTTGGATTTATAATGGTCAAATTCGTATGGATGGAGATCCTATAGAAGTTATTGACGAATATTTGAAAGTTTGTGGGTGATAAAATGCTAAAAAATTTGTATCAATATCGAGAATTATTTAAAAGTAATGTAAAAAAAGAAATTCGCGGAAAATATAAAGGCTCATTTTTAGGTGTTTTATGGTCATTTGTGAACCCTTTATTAATGACACTTGTATATGCAATTGTTTTTCCATTTATTCTAAAGAGCGGAGAACCACATTATGTAACTTATATCGTAATAGGAATATTACCCTGGAATTTTTTTACAACCGTCATATCACAAGGAACATTTACATTTTTATCCAATGCAGGAATTATCAAAAAAGTATACTTTCCACGAGAAATTTTACCAGTATCGGTAGCAACTAGTGGACTAGTTAATTTTATTATTTGTATTCCTATTATCTGTGTATTTTTATTGTGTAGTGGTATTGGGTTTAGTTGGTACATGTTATTATTACCATTAGTAATAATAGCGGAGTATCTATTATTATTAGGCATTATTTTTATTACAGGATCTATAAATGTCTATATAAGAGATTTTGAATATATTGTTAATTTTTTTGTAACAATGCTGTTTTATGCAACACCAGTATTATATTCTAGTGAATTATTTGGAGATTTTGCATGGATATTAAGATTAAATCCAATGACAATAATTATTGAAAGTTACAGACATATTTTATATTACCAACAATTCCCAAATATGTTCAATTTGATTGGAATTTTAGTTATATCTATTTTATTACTGATATTTGGAATATTTGTCTTTAAAAAGTTAGAGAAAGGTTTTGCAGAAGAATTATAGATTTTTTTGCAAATAAAAATGAAATGAAAAATTTAATTAAACAAATTATAAGATTTGGTATTGTAGGGGTAATTGCGTTTCTTATTGATTATTCATTACTATATATATTTACCGAATTTATACATATTCATTATCTTATTTCATCCATTATGTCGTTTACTATCTCGCTTATTTTCAATTATATTGCAAGTATTTATTGGGTATTTGATGTACAAAAGAAACAAACTTATAAAGAAATTATGATATTTGTCATATTAAGTGTGATTGGATTAGGCATTAACCAACTTGTTATGTATGTGATGACTGATTTATGGAAAATATACTATATGTTAAGTAAATTAGTGGCGACTGCTATAGTTATGGTATGGAATTTTGTAACAAGAAAAATTTTTATAGAAAATTAAATTATAGTGAAATATCTATAATTTTTTATTATGGATAGAAACTTTACTCTAACATATTTTTGTCGTATAATAAAAGTGGTGATTCTATGAAAAAGGTAACCATTTTAGCGCTCCATTTAGGATATGGAGGAATAGAAAAATGTATTTCTATGCTTGCAAACGCATTATGCAATAATTACAAAGTAGAAATTATCTCTACGTATGAATTAAATGAACATCCTGCCTTTTTTTTAGATAAGCGAATTCAGATAAAATATTTACTTAAGGACACAAGCCCTAATCGCCAAGAATTTTTATCTGCATTGAAACATTTTCAACTTTTTCAAGCGTGGAAAGAAGGCTTGAAAGCGATCCATACATTAGCATTAAAAAAGTCAAAGATGATTGAGGCAATTAAAAATTGTAATAGTGATATTATAATTTCAACAAGAGATATTCATAATAAATGGCTAGGAAAATATGGTAAAAAAAGTGTATATAAAATTGGTTGGGAGCATAATCATCCACATGGGAATCAAAATTATATGAAAAAGGTAATTCACTCAGTAAGGAATTTAGATGCTTTTGTACTTGTTTCACCGGAAATTAAAAAAATATATGAATCAAAAGTAAACTGTCCTTGTATCTATATACCAAATGCAATTGAAGATTTTCAAAATGAAATATCTAAACAAACAGAAAAACGAATTATTTCGGTTGGAAGATTGTCTAAAGAAAAAGGTTATTCTGATTTAATAGATGTATTCTATATGGTACATAAACTATACCCAGATTGGAACTTAGACATTATTGGAGATGGGGCAGAACGGAACTCTCTTACAAAAAAAATCAATCAATTTCAATTACAAAATAATATTACATTACATGGTTATCAGGGAAAAGAATATATCAATCATTTATTAGAACATTCATCTATTTATGTGATGACATCTTTTACCGAATCATTTGGAATTGTAATATTAGAAGCTTTTTCTTTTGGGCTACCATGTGTTGCTTTTGATAGTGCAGAAGGCGCAAATTTCTTGATTAGTAATAATTGGGATGGGTATTTAGTGAAAGATCGTAATAAAGAGCAAATGACAAAAAGAATTTGTGAATTGATTCAAAATCAAAATAGAAGAATTATAATGGGAGATAATGGTATGAAAAAAGCAATATCATATCAAATGAGTGAAGTGATAAAACAATGGTTAGCATTATTAGAAAAGGAAACAATATGAAAAAGGTACTTTGGATTTCAAGTCAAGGAGGTCATTTAAATGAATTATTGCAATTAGATACTCTATTTGCAAATTATGATTCTTATTTTATGACAGAAAAGACAAAAACAACTACATTTTTAAAAGAAAAATATAAAAATACATCTTATTTATTATATGGGACTAGGCATCATATATGGTGTTATCCGTTTATATTACTAGTAAATTGTGTTATGAGTCTTTATCAATATTTAAAAATAAGACCAGACTATGTAGTAACTACAGGTACACATACAGCTGGACCTATGTGTATGATTGCTAAAATTATGGGTAGTAAAGTAATTTATATTGAAACATTTGCAAATATAGAAAATAAAACCGCAACTGGTAAAGTTATTTACCCTTTTGCAGATTTATTTATAGTTCAATGGGAAAGCATGCTAAATATATACCCAAAAGCTAAGTTTGGGGGGTGTATTTTTAAATGATATTTGTGATATTAGGAACACAAGATAAAAAATTTCCAAGATTGCTTGCAGAAGTGGAAGCATTGATATTGGATGGTACGATTCAAGAAAAAGTAATTGTACAAGCAGGAACGACAAAATATAAATCTAAAGTAATGGAAATTCATGCTAATTTACGACCTAAACAATTTTTAGATTATGTAGAACAAAGTGATTATATTATTACACATGGTGGAGTTGGGACGATCTTAGATGCTTTAAAGAAAAATAAAAAAGTAATAGCTGTTCCAAGATTAAAAGAATACAAAGAACATGAAAATGATCATCAATTACAGATTATTCAAAAATTTAATCAAGAACATTATATTATAGGTTGTAATCAAGTATCTGATTTAAAAAAAGCAATTAGGAAAATACATACTTTTCAACCTAGACCATATCAACTAAATAATGAACAGATGGTTTCAATGGTTTCCAATTATATAGATACTACTAGTACAAAAAGAAAAGATTTCATGATTTTCCTATTTTATGCAATTTGTGCATTATTATTACAAATTGGAATTAATCAAGTACCTATAGCTTCAAATAATATGTGGCTAAGTTGGCTTATTTCTTATATAGTATTAATTGGTTTTACATACCAAAAAAAGAGTTATAGTTTTGAAATTGTGTGGGGAGTTTTTCTTGCTTTCGCACAATGGTTTTGGTTTATATATTTTGAACAAACTTGTGCTATGATAATGATTACATTGGTTGCAGATATGATTACATATATAGGACATAAAATGTTCTATACAGGGAGGTTAAAATGAAAAAAGATTTATTGACAGTAGTGGTCCCTTGCTATAATGAACAAGAATCAATTTCTTATTTTTATGAAGAGATTATAAAAATTGCTGAGCAAATGAAAAATGTGAATTTTGAATTTTTATTTGTAAATGATGGTTCAAAAGATCAAACATTGAAAATGATAAAAGACTTCAGTCAAAAAGATAAGAGAGTTCGTTATATTTCTTTTTCTAGAAATTTTGGAAAAGAAGCTGCTATGTATGCAGGATTAGAATATGCAAAAGGCGATTATGTAACAATAATGGATGCAGATTTACAAGACCCTCCTGCATTATTAATAGAAATGTATAATACCATTATCAATGAGGGATATGATATGGTAGGCACAAGACGTGTGACACGTAAAGGAGAACCTCCGATTCGTAGTTTTTTTGCTAGATGCTTTTATAAATTAATTAACCGTATGTCTAAAGTGGAAATGGTAGATGGTGCAAGGGATTATCGCTTAATGAAACGCCAAGTAGTGGATGCTATTTTATCTTTAAAAGAATATAATCGTTATTCAAAAGGTTTATTTAGCTTTGTTGGTTTTGATACCAAATGGATTGAATATGAAAATGTCAAAAGAGTAGCTGGAGAAACAAAGTGGTCCTTTTGGAAATTATTTCTTTACGCTTTAGATGGTATTACGGCTTTTTCTACAGTACCTTTGATACTTGCAGGAATAATTGGTATTGTATTTTGTTTAATATCATTTGTCGCAATTATTGCAATTATTATTAAAACTCTTACCGTTGGAGATCCAACGGTAGGTTGGCCATCACTGGTATGCATTATTTTCTTTGTCAGTGGGGTTCAATTATTTTGTATTGGAATTATGGGCCAATATTTATCAAAAGCATATTTGGAAACAAAGCATAGACCAATTTATATCATAAAAGAAACAGAAGAATCTTGAATTCAAGATTTCTTTTTGTTATAATCAATATGTCAATAAAATCATAAAATAGTTTGTAAGTGGCAGAAAATATCAAGCATGCTATATGCAAACGGGGGGGGGGTAATCCCCTCTTTTTATTGTATTGAAAAAAGAAATAAAGTATAGTACACTAATGGTGTATATAAGAATAAAATAAGAATAAAAATGTCAAAATAGAAGTAGGAGTGATCTTGATGAACCAAATGAAACAAAAAGGTTTTACATTAACAGAAATGATTGCGGTAGTACTGATTATTGCATTATTAACAATTATTATTTTACCATCCATTTTAAATCAACTTCAGTCACAAAAGGATAATATTAGCGAAGCATCAATGCAATTAATATATGACGCAACTGAATTATATATTAAGGAAAGACAAAGTATGTACCCAATGGTTGCAGGGGAAACTTATTGTATTTCTCTTGAATCATTAGTAAATGTTGGAAAACTAAAAAATCCTCTTCAAGATTTGTCAACAGGAAAAAATATTCCTCTTAACAAAGTCGTGAAAGTACTTGTTAATGAATATGAAGAAGGAGAATATTCATTAGTAGATCCACAAGCAGTTACATGTGAAAGTACTGTAGAGTTACCTGAAGTATCAGTAAATGTAGAAGGGAAAAAAGCTTCTATCACATTAAAAAGTGAGGTTGGTGTAATTGGATATGCAGTTACAAAAAAGGAAGAAGAAGTTAAGGAATGGACTCCGGTAGATGGGTTGAAAGAAACGACAGCAGAATGGGAAGCTAAAGAAGCAACAGAAGCGGGAGACTATACAGCATGGGTAAAAGATAAATATGGAAAAGTAAGTTCTCAAGATTTTACAATAGAAAAGAGTGCATTCTCCACTTATTTGTACAAAAATAATCAATATAACCTTTTTTCAAATTTTACAACACATTATAAAGGTGGTGGAATTTCATTTTCTTCTAGTGAAAGTGGCTATCGAATGAATTGTGCTATACATTCAGCTACACCAAATCATATGGGTATTATTCGAACCAATGCAATGATTGATACAACTGGATATAGTAAATTAATACTCACATATCAAACAAGTCTAAATAGTCTGGCTGTTTCTCTAAAAATATCTAAGTCGACTAGTAATGGATCAAATCAATGGAATTCAGCTTGTGGTTCTTGCGGGTTTTACGAAAATAATAATGGTGCACAATTAGGATCAAGTGCAAATCAAAATAACGAAGTATATGGAGACCGTTATGAAGGTTTTAACGAAAAAGAACAAACTTTGGAATTAGATTTATCCTCTAGACAAGACAAGTATTATATTTATATAGAATACCAAGGATATTATAATTATAGTACATATTTTCTTATCAAAAGTCTTGAGTTACAATATTGATATTGCAAAAAAGTAAGCATTTGCTTACTTTTTGCATAAAAAATCTTTAATTTTTTCTAGGTGCATGCCTCTTGAACCTTTAATGATAATTAATTTATTTTTATAATTTATTCTTGATAAATAAACAATTAGAGATTCAATATTATCAAAATGGAACATATTTTTTCCAATATAAGATTGGGTTGCAGTACCAATGGATAATACAGTAGTATGCTTCAATTTTTTTAAAAGCTTTTTCAACTTTTTATGAATTTTATGGCTGAATTTACCAAGTTCTAAGATGTCTCCTAAAATAATAATTTTTTCTTCTTTTCTTGTATTTAAAAAGTCAAATAGACTACGATAAGATTCATAGCTTGCATTATAACAGTCATCAATTACGGTAAAATCATGTTCTGATATCACATTCATACGTTCATGAATAGGTTTAAAATGCTTCAGTGATTCGATAATAGTTTGGATATCAATATGTAAGTATAAACCTATTTCCATAGCTAATAAAATATTACTTAAAAAGTGCTTGCCTGTAACTGGAACAGATACATCGTATGTTTCTTTTTGATAGTTCACTTTAAAGAATAAGGTTCCTAATTCTTCATGAATTGCAAAAGGTTTTAAATGATAGTAATGTTTTACACCTACATGAATGGTACGATAATTTTTGTTACCTTTTACTTTTTTTAGATATGGATCGTCACCATTCACAAATAGAGTACCATCATCCATACCCTGTGTAATTTCCATTTTTGCTTTATATATTTTTTCTTGAGATCCTAGATTTCCAATATGAGAAGTGCCAATATTAGTGATAACTCCTAAATCTGGATGAACCATTTTAGATAAATATTCAATTTCGCCTGTATGATTC
Source organism: uncultured Bacilli bacterium (assembly GCA_947588975.1). Classification (GTDB taxonomy): domain Bacteria; phylum Bacillota_I; class Bacilli_A; order RF39; family UBA660; genus UBA5026. The sequence goes on along the minus strand of CANQAF010000001.1, from coordinate 28,597 downwards.
ATTCCCATTTCTAATAACACAATATTATAATCTGGATTTAGTTGGAAAAGGGTAAGAGGAATTCCTATATGATTATTGTAATTTTTTTCACTTTTTAATACAGAATATGTGGTAGATAAAATGGTATAGAGTAGTTCTCGTGTTGTGGTTTTCCCAACACTACCAGTGATTGCAATCATATATGTAGAATAAGTTTGACGATAATATTTTGCCAAGTCTTCTAAACTTTTCATTGTATCATCTACATATATAATAGGAGTATCAGTATCTATATCAATATGTTTAGAAGCAACTATGACAGATGCTCCTTTTTGAATGGCTTCCATAATAAAATCATGCCCATTTAATGTTTTTCCAACGAGCGCAATATAAACATCATTTTCTTCTAATACTCTAGTATCAATTTGAATTTTACCCGTTTCTTTATCCGGATATACTTTTTCCATCTTTCCATGGATAATTTCAGCTAATGTATGAATTGTCATAAAATTCTCCTTTTCATACATTATATGAAAATCTTATCTTCTTATGTATCAGATTACTTTACAATGTGGTACAATAGAAGAGGTAGGAAAGCAGTGATGATATGAACTTAGATTTTTTAAACAAAGAACAAAAAGAAGCTGTTATGACCACAGAAGGGCCTGTGTTAGTTATTGCCGGTGCAGGAAGTGGAAAAACTAGAGTTTTAACTACTCGTATTGCGTATTTAGTAGAAGAAAAACATATAAATCCAACGCATATTCTTGCCATTACATTTACCAATAAGGCTGCGGGGGAAATGAAAGATAGAGTATTAGAGATGCTCGGGCCTGTTGCGTATCAAATTCAAATATCAACATTTCATTCATTTGGTTTACAATTGATCAAGGAAAATTATGATGTATTAGGATATCACTCTAATTTTACGATTATGGATAGTGATGATACGATTACGATTATTAAGAAAATAATTAAAGAATTAGGATATGATCCAAAAGAATATAACCCAAAAGCAATTCGTAGTAAAATTAGTGGTGCTAAAAATGAACTAATGACTCCAAAAGAATATGAAAAATATGCTGTCACTGCTTATGAAGAGGTGGTTGTGAAAGTATATGAACGATATGAACAAAAGTTGAAAACAAACAACTCTTTTGATTTTGATGATTTATTGATAAAACCAATTGAATTATTTCATAGTCATCCAGAAATTTTAAAAAAATATCAAGATAAGTTTGAATATGTATTAATAGATGAATATCAGGATACGAATGAAGCACAATATATTTTATCCAAAATGATGAGTGCAAAATATAAAAATATATGTGTAGTTGGAGATGATTCACAAGCAATTTATGCATGGAGAGGTGCCAATTACAAAAATATTTTAAATTTTGAAAAAGATTTTGAAAATACAAAGGTGATTTTATTAGAGGAAAATTATCGGTCAACTAAAACAATATTGAATGCAGCAAATGACATTATTAAAAACAATAAACAAAGGAAAGAAAAAAAATTATGGACAGCAAATGAAGAAGGTTTAAAAATTAGATATCATAAAGCGGATAATGAAACGGATGAAGCGCATTATGTCGTGAAAGAAATTCAAACATTATTAAATAAAGGTGAAAAGCCTAATGAAATTGCTGTTTTATATCGTACGAATGCACAATCACGTAATATAGAAGAAGCATTATTACAAGAAAATATTCCATATAAAGTAGTAGGTAGCTTTTATTTCTATAATCGAAAAGAAATTAAAGATTTAATTTGTTACTTAAAATTGATTTATAATTCAAATGACGACGTTTCTTTTATGAGAGTCGTCAATGTTCCAAAAAGAGGGATTGGGGATAAATCAATTGAAAATTTAAGTATCAAAGCAATGAATGAACATAGTAGTTTATTTGATGCAATTACATCTGGAAAAGAATTAGAATTTAAGACTATGATTGAATCGATTCAAAAAACAGATTGTTCTTTAACGGAATTAGTAGACCTTGTCTTAGAAAAAACGGGTATAAAGCATGAGTTAGAACAAGAAAAAACGTTAGAAGCAGATATCCGTTTGGAAAATTTGGAAGAATTTAAAACAATTACCAAGACATTTGAAGAAAAAAATGGTATTATATCTTTAGAAGACTTTTTGAATGAAATTAGTCTTGTGTCCGATATCGAAGAACATAAAAATAATCATGATGTTGTCACACTGATGACGATCCATTCTGCAAAGGGACTTGAATTTAATCATGTATTCTTAATTGGAATGGAAGAGGGACTTTTTCCACATAGCAATTCTTTGATGGATTTAGAACAAATAGAAGAAGAAAGGCGTCTTTGTTATGTAGCAGTAACTAGAGCAAAAAAGACACTGCATTTGGTCAATGCGAGAAAAAGAACAATATTTGGTGATGTAAGTTATAATTTACCAAGCCGTTTCTTAGATGAAATTAGTGATGAATATCTAGAAGTAGATTCTGATATCATGATGAGTACCAAGTCACAGTTTAAAAAAGAAGATATAATAGATTCTTCTATTGAATATTGTGTAGGCGAAAAAGTAGAACATGATAACTTTGGTATTGGTATGATTGTTGGTGTGGAAGCAAGTATTATTACAGTTGCGTTTCCTTATCCACATGGAATAAAAAAATTGTTAAAAGGTCATAAGACTTTTAGAAAGGTAATAGGTGATTAGTATGGTATTAAGTATTATTGATAGTATCAGTAAAGTAGCAAAAGATTTTCAAGGATGGATTATTGAAAATGGAAATAATCCGGTATTATGGGTAGGATTATTTTTCCTAGGTCTTTTGATTTTTTACATTACCTACAATGCATTACATAAAGATTAATAATTTTAAACAGAAGATTCTGTAGACTAATTAAGTATAGCAATATACTTCTTTTTCTTATACATGTCTTGCATTATAAAATAAAAAATGTTAGAATAAATAATCAATAGTGAGGTGGAAAGATGAAAGTAGAAACAATACAAATGATTGTGAATGAAGTTCCAAATTTAGATATGATTAAAAAAATAATGAAAGGTTTAAATCATTTATCTGATAATGATATAAAATTATTATTACAGGAACTCAAGAATTGTAACTATAATGAATATGCATATTACATTGTTGTCGATTCAGATGTATTAACAGAAAGAACTACTACAGAACAAATTCAGTTAATGGAGGCTTTCAAAAATTATGATTATAATAAATATGCATATTATATAGCTGCCGATTCAGATGTATTAGAAAAAAGAACAACTGCAGACCAAATTAAATTAATGGAAGAGCTCAAGAATTGCGAGTATAACGAATATGCATATAAAATTGCTGTCAATGATAATGTATTAGAAAAAAGAACAACTGAAGAGCAAGTTAGATTAATAGAAGTTCTCAAGAAATGCGACTATAATTACTATGCATATAACATCGTTGTTGCTACAAACGTATTGAAAGCAAGAACAACCGAAGAACAAATTAGATTGATGGAAGAACTAAAGAAATGCGATTATAATGAAAATGCATATTACATTGTTATCGACTCAGATGCATTAAGACAAAGAACCACTGCAGATCAAATCCAGTTAATGGAAGAACTCAAGAATTGCGATTATGATGTATGTGCAAGTTGTATAGCTATCGATTCAGATGTATTAGAAAGAACTACCAAGGAACAAATTAGATTGATGGAAGAGCTCAAAAATTGCGGTTATGATGAATATGCATTTAAAATTGCTATCAATTCAAATGTATTAAAGTCCAGAACCACCGAAGACCAAATCCAGTTAATGGAAGAACTAAAGAATTGCGATTATAATGAAAATGCATATCATATAGCAGTAGATTTAACAGTATTGACTACGAAATCTATTACAGAACAAATAGAATGTATGCAACAAGCTTATGAACAATCTAAAACACAGCAAAGAAAACAGTTAGAAGTTTCACATCGTGAAAATATAAAAAATATCAAAACTTTAGAGGAAATGAAAAATTATATTGATTATCTAATTGAACAAAAGGGAATAGATGCAGATATTAAAGGAAATACTTTAGTATATAAATATCAAGCAAATTGTAAAGAAAATAAATAACGATCTTTATTTAATAGATCGTTTTTTTCTACAATAAGCTAACTTTTTCCTAGTAAAACCTATTTATATCTTTTCTTAATTTTGTTATAATAAAAATGGTGATAAAAATGGTAAAAAATAGGATAGATGAACTCATTCGAATCATCAATCAAGCAAGTTATGAGTACTATGTTTTAGACAATCCAACCATGACAGATCAAGAATATGATGATTATTATAATGAGTTACTATCACTAGAAGAAAAATATCCTGAATTCAAAAGAGAAGATTCTCCAACCAATCGTGTTGGTGGCGAAGTAATTGATAAATTTGAAAAAGTAACCCATGAAAAACCAATGTTATCGTTTGATGATATCTTCAATGAAGAAGAGGTAATTGCGTTTGATGAAAGAATTCGCAAAACAGTAAAAAATCCTACTTACACAGTAGAACCAAAGATGGATGGTTTATCTGGATCTTTAATTTATAAAAATGGAGTTCTTATTCGTGCTGCAACTAGGGGAGATGGAATTACCGGAGAGGATATTACAGTTAATGTAAAAACTATCAAATCTGTTCCATTAAGACTCACAGAAGCAATTGATATTGAAGTTCGTGGGGAAATTTACATGAGTAAAGATTCATTTGAAAAAGTAAATATCGAAAGGGAAAAAAATGGAGAACCTCAGTTTGCAAATCCAAGAAATGCAGCTGCAGGATCTGTAAGGCAATTAGATAGTAAAATTACAGCGAAAAGAAATTTGGATTTCATGGCTTATTTTCTACCGAATCCTGAGGATTATGGAATTGAGACTCAATCAGAATCTCTAGAGTATTTAAAAAAATTAGGATTTGTAACCAATGATAAATTAAATACAGTTGCACATAATGTTGAAGAAATTATTGATGATATTGCATCACTTGCCGCAAAAAGAGTGGATTTACCTTTCGCGATAGATGGGGTTGTTTTAAAAGTAAACAGTTTAGAAGATGAAGCTTTATTAGGTTTTACATCCAGGGTACCTAGATGGGGAATTGCCTATAAATTTCCTGCTCAAGAAGTATTAACTACATTAAAAGAAATTAAGTTTACTGTAGGAAGAACTGGTAAAATTACTCCAAATGCTATTTTTTCTCCTGTCCATGTGGATGGCTCTTTGGTATCAAAAGCCACTCTTCATAATGAAGATTATTGTATACTCAAAGATGTTCGTGTGGGAGATATTATTTCCATTCGTAAAGCGGGGGATGTCATACCTGAAGTAGTAGAAGTAAAATTAGAGCGCCGTCAAGAAGACAGTGTGCCATTTGAAATGATCTCTATTTGCCCAATGTGTGCTACTCCATTAATTAAAAAGGATGCTAATCATTATTGTCCAAATGACGAATGCCCTGCACGAAATATTGAAGGACTAATTCATTTTGTTTCTAGAAATGCGATGAATATAGATGGATTTGGAGACCGCATTATTGAAGATTTCTATAATATGGGATATTTAAAAACAATCGTTGATTTTTATTCTTTAAAAAATTATCAAGAAGAATTAATGATGTTGGAGGGATTTGGAAATAAAAGTATCCAAAATTTATTAGATAGTATTGAAAATAGTAAGAAAAATTCTTTAGATAGATTGTTATTTGGATTAGGAATTCGTTATGTTGGTAAGAAAACTGCCAAGATTTTAGCAGAATATTATCAAACAATGGATGCATTTTTAAATACAACTTATGACGAATTAGTTTCTATTGACAATATTGGTGAGATGATTGCTGAAAGTATTATGGATTATATTCATAGGGAAGAAAATTTAAATTTAATAACACAGTTGAAAAATTTAGGACTAAATATGCAGTATGAGGGCATAACTACTGTTTCAAATAGTGCATTTGATGGAAAAACATTTGTTTTAACGGGTACTTTAGAAAAAATGACTCGAGAAGAAGCCAGTGTTGAGATTGAAAAACGTGGTGGAAAGGTAACTACTAGTGTCACAAGTAAGACCAGTGTCGTATTAGTTGGAAAAGACCCCGGAAGCAAATATGATAAAGCAAAAACCCTTGGAATTACTATTTGGGGGGAAGAAGAGTTTTTAAAAAAATTATAAAAAAGAAGTAATATTACTTCTTTTTTATATTGTATATTTTAATTGCATACACTAAGTATTGAAATAGGTGATAGTGTGTTATGTCGAATTTTTACTTTCCTTTTAGGATTTGGACTTATGATTATTGGAGGAATTTATATCATCAGTTATTTGAATTTACTTACAATCGGGTATAATTTTTTGGAATATGTTAATTTTATAATTAGGCGAATAGAATGCCTATCTTTTATCTTTGGCATGTTGTTGATCAGTTGCGCTATTTTTATACCGGGAGGGAATAAATATGAATTACATATATGATATTTTACTAAATTTTCATGATACATTATATGATTTTTATGACTGGAATCCCAATGATAATATTATTAATATAAGAAAAATGCCTTTAATCAAAATTTCTAGTCTTCAACTAAAGCAAATTATGGATAATACCGTTCAATTTGATCATAAAATATTAAATCGTATAGAAAATCGAACAGAATTATTTATAGGAAAAGATATTCAATATGTGAAATATTGTTTTTTACTAAGTGACGGATCACAGGCTCTTGCTGTATTAATAAAGAATAATATGTTAAAAAAAAGTCATTTACTTGTTGATGAAGAATTGGAGGTAATTGAAGTTGCTGAACGTTTAAATGAAGAAAAAATTGATTTTCAAATTGTTAAAAAAGAAAATAAATCTGAATTTAAAACGAGAAAAGAAAAAGAGACAGAAAAACGTATTCGTCATCGCATAAAAGAATTAAAAGAGAATGGTGCAATTTTGCAATTGAAATATTTATATTATGAATGTTTTGATAAAAAAGAAGAAGATATAGAAAAAATTATTTTGGATTTTAATAAATCCTTAGATGAAAACAATGATGTTGTGGTGGAAAGGTTATCAAAATTTTTTGAATTGCTATATCTTTCAAAATAATAATGGTATTTAGGTATATTATTCAAAAACGAAGACAAACTACTAATAAGGAGGAAAAATTATGAAAAAAATAATTCTGGTTTTATCAGCACTTGCGTTATTTACTGGTTGTGGTTGTGATCAAAAATTAATGAATACACCAACTAAAAAAGTAGAAATGTTCTTTAGTAATTATCAATCGTTGGATGATGAAGTGATTGAACAATTGGATAAAACAATCAATGAAGAAGAAAACTTTAACACAGAGCAACGTGCAGAATATAAGGAATTGATGAAAAAACATTATAAAGATTTAACGTATGATGTAAAAGATGAAATAATTGATGGTGATACTGCAACAGTAACGGTTGAAATTGAAGTTTATGATTACTCTAAAGCTATGAGTGATGCTGAAAACTATTTAGCAGAACATCCAGAAGAATTTCAGGATGAAAATGGTGAATATAATAAATTCAAATTTGTAACATACAGATTAGACCAATTAAAAGAAGTGAAAGATAAAGTAAAATATACTTTAAACTTAACTTTAACAAAAGTAGACGATGAATGGAAGCTGGATCATTTGAGTGATGAAAATGAACAAAAAATACATGGAATGTATATACATTAAGTAATTAGATAAGTCACGATAAAATAAATGATATAAAGCTTTAAAAATACGAAAGAATCTTAGGATTCTTTTTTATTGCAAACATAATTTGTCCTCATTTTCATATACTTTTTTAGGTGAAATAAATGAAAAAAATCATTTTAATTATCATATTATGTTTTCCATTTTACATAAAAGCAATCGGGACCAGTGCCAATGCTGCTATATTAATGGACCAGGATAGTGGGCGCATTTTATATGCATCTAATATGAATGAAGTCAGAAGTGTAGCAAGTATATCAAAAGTGATGACAGCGGTTTTAGCTATAGAAAGTGGAAAATTGAAAAATAAAATTGTAATTGGGGATGAAATTGCAGGAGCGCATGGCTCTGGAATTTATATTAAAAAGGGAGAAATCCTTACTTTAGAAGATTTAGTATACGGACTAATGTTACGTAGTGGAAATGATGCATCGTTAGCTATAGCAAATTATGTAGGAGGAAGTATCGATCAATTTGTGAAACAAATGAATGAAAAGGCAATTCAATTAGGTATGAAAAATACGACTTACTATAATCCAAATGGCCTAGATGATGACGATAAAGGAAATTATTCAACAGCTTATGATATGGCTATTTTAATGAGTTATGCAATGAAAAATACTGATTTTGCGAAAATTGTAGGTACTAGTAAATATAAATTAAAAACAAATATGAATACATACATTTGGTACAACAAAAACAAGTTATTAAGTCAGTATTCATATACAACAGGTGGGAAAACTGGATTTACAAAAAAGGCAAGGCGAACTTTAGTCACGTCTGCATCTAAAGATGGATTAAATTTAGTTGCTGTTACATTAAATGATGGTAACGATTTTCAAGATCATATCAATCTTTTTGAATATGGATTTGCAAATTACCAAAATTATCAAGTATTGAAAAAGGGTAATTTAAAAATAGACGATAAATATTACAAGAATTACAATCTATATATAAAAAATGATATTACATATCCATTACAAGTTGGTGAAAAAGAATCTCTTCATATCAAATATGAAATGATAAAAAATCAAATCATAAAAAAAGAAACTAAAGTAGGAACAATTCATTTATATTTAGGAGATAAAGATGTGAAACAGGAAATTATTTATGCATCACCTATTGAAAAGCCAAAAAATAAAAAAAGTTTTTTTGAAAAAATAAAGGACTGGTTTCAACATTTATGGTAAATAAAATTTGGGGATTTTTCATTGTAATAGGAATCGTTGTTTGTATTTTGACTGGGAAGGTAGATGTATTAAATAATGAAATACTAGAAAGCACAAAGAGCAGTTTGGATATGATTGTAAAAATATTTCCGGTAATGGCACTTTGGTTAGGAATTATGAATATTGCAACTGAATCAGGCTTATTAAATAAATTGTCTAATGTGTTATCTCCATTTTTAAAAAAAATATTTCCAGAAATCCCTCCAGGGCATGAATCATTGAGTTTAATTGCATCTAATATTACTGCAAATATGTTTGGACTTGGCAATGCGGCAACTCCATTTGGGCTAAAAGCAATGAAATCATTACAGTCTATCAATCGTCAAAAGGAAACAGCTTCTAGAAGCATGATTACATTTTTAGTACTAAATACAAGCGGAGTCACCATTATACCAACAACCATTATTTCTCTTCGTATGATGTATGGTAGTACTAATCCTACAGAAATCGTATTCGCATGTATACTTGCGACGTTAGCATCCACGATTGGTGGATTAATAATTGATAGATTGTTGGCGAAAAGAAGGTAAACGAATGATAGAGCAAATTTCAAACTACATAATTCCATTACTGGTGTTGATTGTAATTGTGTATGGAATTTATAAAAAAGTGAATATTTATGATACTTTTGTAGAAGGTGCAACAGAAAGTTTTGACATGGTATTTAATATGTTTCCATGCTTATTAGGGATGATTTTTGGTATCAATATATTTTTAAAAAGTAATGTTTTAAATTATATATTTACTATTTTAAAACCAGCATTTGCACAACTAAATGTTCCAATAGAAATCTTTCCAATGATGGTATTAAGACCAATTTCAGGAAGTTCTTCATTAGCGATTTTAAATAATTTATTTGCTTCTTATGGGCCAGATAGTTTTATTGGCAGACTAGCTTCTGTGATTCAAGGTTCTACTGATACTACATTCTATATTCTTACCTTATATTTTGGGAGTATTGGAGTTAAAAAAATTCGATATGCATTATGGGCAGGACTTGCAGCAGATATCATTGGAATTATTTCCGCAATACTCATTGTAAATTTCTTCTTTGGCAATTAAATTGACGGATATTTATATTTGCGGTATAATTTGTTGTACGGAGGAATTTGTATGAAAAAATTGTTAGGTTATGTAGCCATTATATGTTTCATTTTAGGATCAACTGGTTGCAATAAATCTCAAAAGTTAAATTGTACAAAAACAGATTCTTCAGTTGAAAATTTACAATGGAAAGAAGCTTTAAATGTTACGTTTCAAGGTAAAAAAGTAACAAATTTATCTATTTATGCAGAAATTGAAATTTTGGGAACTTATATGAATTTTGTAAGTGACTTTGAAACCTCAATAAAAGAATCATATGCAAATTTAGAGGGGAAAAAAGGTATTGAATTTAGTACCAATCAAACAGATAATATTTTATCCGTTACAATTACTGCGGATATCAAGAAGATGGATGATGAAGCAAAACAAGCATTAAGTATAGGTAGTATATATCAATCTTTGGAAGATGCAAAAAAAGAATTAGAACAAGAAGGCTATACATGTCAGTAATATATTTTATATGGACATTATAGATGAAATATGATACTATAATATTGTCAAATAAATCATAGAATAGTTTGTGATGAGCAGAAAATATTAAGTATGCTTTTTGCAAACGGGGGGGGGGTAATACCCTCTTTTTTATTGTCTAAAGGAGTGAAGAATATGAAGAAAAAAGGGTTTGCTACTAGCACAATATTATATACGTTGTTATTATTGTTTTTAGCACTGATGGTAGGAATTTTAAATAATTTGCAGAATAAAAAAACGATATTAGATACCATGAAACAAGAAACTGTATCAGCTCTACAACTAAATACAGTAGTGGAAGAATTACTGAAAAAAGTAAATAATATAGAGCAACTTCTTGGAGGAACAGATATCAGCCAAATAGCAGATGGAACGATTACAGGAACGATTGCACAATTTTATCAAGGAGGAGCAGGAGGAACTGATGGAGGGAATATTCGCTATAATGCAGAAACAGATTGTATTGAGATATATGATAGTGAAAATCAAGCATGGGTTTGTTGGACAAAAGTAGGTTTAAAAGGTTTAGATTTGTTATCGACATCTCCTTCCGATTGGGAAATTAAAAATACCGCAGGTAATAGTGGGAAAAATGCAAATGGTTCTATTTTGACTGAAAATGGCACTTTTCAATTTACAAATACTGGAAAAAGCGATGGCGCTTTCAGTGAATTTAAATATAATAAATCACAGGCAATTCGTAATGGTATGAAATTATATTTTGAGGGATACTTATTTTGGGGAACACCATACGCAAATGTAACGAATAAAACATACGGAGTATATGTAGATATATCTGATAATGATGGAACAACATGGACACAACTATACCAATTTTATACAGGTTCTAGTAACTTTAATACTGAGATTGACTTATCAGGTTATGCGGGGAAAGAAGTATATTTTAGAATTCGATTAAGAGGATACGGAGCAGAAAATATTACGGCAACAATGGAAAAATTTATGGTTGCGTAAATAAAAATATAGAAAAACGATCAGTGTATAATAATGCAATCATTCATTGCATTTATGATATGAATTTTGTATAATAAATTCAGGTGAATTTGTATGGAAAGATTACAAAAAATTATTGCTGAAAGTGGATATACCTCTCGTCGTAAAGCAGAAGAATTAATTCGTACGGGTCATGTAAAAGTGAACGGAGTTACCGTATCGGAATTAGGCACTAAAGTAAGTGTAAACGATATGATCGAAATTGATGGCGAGATATTAACAAAAGAGGAACAAAAAGTATATTATTTATTATATAAACCCCGTGGTGTAGTTACTACGACAAGTGACGATAAACATAGAAAAACTGTAGTTGATTTGATTGATACTAATATTCGTATTTATCCTGTTGGAAGATTAGATTATGATACAACTGGAATTTTGTTATTAACGAATGATGGAATATTTGCGAATGCAATGATGCATCCAAAAAATAAAATTGATAAACGTTATATTGCAAAAGTCAATGGTTTTATTTCAAAAGATCAACTTTTAAAGTTACAACAGGGTGTTCTAATAGATGGTAAAATGACTGCAAAGTCGCAAGTGAGAATCAAAAGATATGATAAAAAAACAAACACTTCTATTGTAGAACTTGTCATACATGAAGGTAGAAATCATCAAGTAAAAAAAATGTTTGAAACAATTGGGCTTACCGTATTGAAATTAAAAAGAGAACAAATTTCTTTCCTTAATTTATCTGGATTAAAATCAGGGGAATACAGGATGTTGAATCCAAAAGAAATCAAGAAATTGTATAATGAAGCAAATTTATAGTTTGCTTTTTTAATAATTTATGATATGATAGCTAGTATTGGGGTGATTTTATGCAATGGAATGTGGGAGATTTTAACATAGTTTGTTATAATGCAGATTATAAAGAACATTATCAATTTGGAAAAGAATTGATAGATGATTCAAGTATTTCTCGTCATATGAGTAATGAAATAAAACGTACACTACAAGAAACAAATATGTTTTTAGATTCTATATTTCCGAAGGCATATTTGGTGGAAAGTCAATCATTACTTATTGGCTATTTATATTTAGGAAATTGTGATTTAAATGGTGTAATTTCCCTGACATATGCCTTACATAAATATTTTAGAAAACAACATATTGGAAGTAAAATGTTAAAACAAGTAAGTGAATTTTTGATTCAGAATGTAGCTTCAATAAACAATATTGATTTGGCAATTGACCGATATAATATTGCAGGAGTAAAGACGGCTCTTGCAGCTAATTTTGAATTTTATAAACACTTAGATGATGTGAAACATTATCGATATTACATATAAAAAGGAAGACTACTGTTCTTCCTTTTCTTCTATATAAATTGCAGATGTAGGACAACCTTCTAAGGCATCCATTACTTCTTGTTTTACATCTTCATCCATTGTATCAATGGTATTATTTTCACTTTTTGTTTCTGCTAAACCATTATCTTGAAGTTGAAACACAGAATCAATAATTGCTTGGCATGCGCCACAGCCAATACATACATTTTGATTTACTTTTACTTTTTTCATAACATCACCAATTTTATTATATAAAAAAAACAAGCAGAAATGCAAGTATCTGTTTAAAAATTCAAAAAAATATGTTATGATAATAATAGAGGTGATACAATTGGCGACAAGAATGGAACGTTATTATAAGTCGAATAACCATACTTCGAAACGTAGTGATCGAAATCAACACTTGTATCACGAAATTTATGAAGGTGGAGAATATAGCAATATTGAAGGTATTGCTACCATTGAAAAATCAAATGAAGTAGATATTACCAAAATTAAAAATATGTTAAAAAATCGCGAAGCGTATCAAAAACAGAGAAAATTTCGTCAGATGGTAGTAAAACCTGAAGTAGTAGAAAAACCAAACAATTCTGAACTAGGAAACGAAAGAAATTATGATATCCGTGATATTTTAGATAAGGCAAAAAGTAATAAAACAACTGAGGAAAAATATCACCGTTTGGATGATACAGGCTATAATATTTTAAAAAAGTTAAAAGAAAAAAGTTTGCAAACAAATGAATCAAAAGATGAATTACGTGAACTGATTGATACAATTACGAATAATAGTGAGTTAAATCAATTAGCTACTGAAGATCTTAGTTTAGATGTGTTAAATGATTTAAAATCAGATGAAAATACTGTCATTGAAAATAAAGATTCTGTAAAAGCCTTATTAGAGGATGCCAAACAAGAAGAAATAAGACGTAATTTAGAAAAAGAGGAAATGGATAAATCATTTTATACATCTAGTTTAAATTTTGGTGAAAATGATTTTGAACAACTATCAAACTTGAATCACAATTTGAAAAGAAACAATATTTTAATTAAAATATTGGTTACTATTCTTTTAGTTGCGATTGCAGGGGGCATTATATTTTTAATTTATACATTATTAAAATAAACAACATTTGAAAATGTTGTTCTTTTATTATGTATTCTTTTTTTTCTTTTTAATAAAGATACTAATTCCAATGATTATAAAAATACTAAAATACATAATTTTCAAAATAGGTGCAACATAATAAATATATGAATTAAAGGTAGTATTATTTGGAATAAGTTGTACACTGAATAATAGCATGATTGTAACAATTATAATAGGGATTGTTTTCTTCTTTTTGGTAGGTACTATACAAGTAGAAATATAGTAAATGGCGAATGTAATACTAAAAAATAAACCAAAAATCCACGTTGCTGTAATGATATTTTCTATACGGTCCAAAAATCCAAATAAATTGACATGTTTTAAAATAATATATTCAGGATATTGATATATACTTGCAAGATGTATTCCAAGAATTCCTAAGGTTAAAACGCAAAATATAAAAATTAGAAATAATCCTATTAAGTAAGATAAAGTGACTGATAAATTAAAACGTTTAGAGTCCACCATTGCATTTTTAGGAACGATAAGTAATGAATACATAGGTAATATGGATAGAGTAAAAACAAAGAATGTTGCTTCAAAAGGTCTTTGCAATCCAGATTCCAAAAAAGGTTTTAAGTTATTTAATTCAAAACTTGGAATTAGACCAAAAATACCAATAGCAAACAAGATTAAATTAATAAATAAAAGAATTAAGCTAACACGAGATATTGTTTCTAATCCTTGCATATTTGCATATGCTGCTAAAAGGGAGAAAACAATCCCGATTACCATAAGTGGTGTTTCTGGCAAAAATTGGGAAACGATAAAATTTGTTAAATTAAACATATAATTATTCGCAAAAACAAAAATAAAAATTGCACAAAGATAAGTAACAAATTTACCTATTTTTTTTCCATATAGTTTTTCTAATTTAAGAGGTAAAGAAAGCTCTGGTTCATAAGAATGAATATATAAAAATAGAAGTAATATAGGGATACTGATGATAATTGTCAATAATACTGATAAATATGCATCTACACCCGCTGCTTTTACGAGCGAAAAAATACCAATCCCCATAAATGAGGAAACAATGATAATAATCATCATTGTGCTATACTGTAAACAATTAATTTTTCCTTTCATCGTGTAATCTCCTTTATAATATTGCCTTTGGTTTGGACATTAATTTTAGATACTACTTCAAAATCAAAATGATCTAATAATTCCTCACCATATTGCTTTTTTAAAACTTTATATTCATTTGGTTTGGATTTGTATAATAATTCTTCAAATCCGAAAATATCTGTTTGATACTTTTGTAAAGTGTTTTGGATTAAATCTCGAATCATTTCTTCTAAATGTTGATTGATGATTGCTTCAATTTCTGTGATGGTATTGGAATTTAACAAATCAATATTACAATTAATTTCTTTAATATTACTTTTTGCTTCAACAGCAATCGTAATTTTTTTCTTTTCAAAATCAGCTTTTAATTTTGTTTTACTAGATATAATTTCTGCTGTAAAAATACCATCATTATTACAGTTACATGTTAAAATAGAATTATTAATTTTATCTTTTATGTAATTTAAACTTCTACTTTCTTGCTCTGTTAAATAACCAATCATTTTATCATCTTTAAAAATAGCCATTGGACGTAATTCAATTGTAGCATCTGGTTTCGATTGTTTTACGTTATTTTCGCCTTCCCCTTTTTCAGTATTTCCAATATATTCAACAGATGGTAGAACAATATTGGTTCTTGGATTAATATAACTTTTCAGTAAATCCTCATAGGTTGTTTTACTAGTCATGCCGTAGTATTTTGCATCAGATAAGATACTATCTACGATATTTTGAGCATTAAGTGCTTCGAGTGGGGTTACGACTTGCATAACATCACTAGGATCGGGATCTCGACTTACTACAACTAAAAATTGTTTTCGAAATTCTGTATTTCTGGCAAAAAAATCAAGTAAATCTCCAATTCCCTCTTTTGCAATATTTTCGCTAATTAATAACAAACTCATATGATTTAAATACAGTCTTCTAGGTGAGTTAAAAATTGTTGTTCTAAGAGCCTCTTGTAGTGTTTTTCCATGACTGGTGTAAAGAATAAATTTGGTAACATCATTGCTAGAACTACTATCTCCACCTTGTTTTTGCGTATTTAAAACTTGAATGGTAACTACATATTCACCATTTTGATTTTTGTCGATCCCAATTGCGCTGGTTAAAGCGATTTGTGTTAATTCTCTATAGTTATAGCAACCTGTTAAAAGGAAAAGCATACATAGGGGTATCAGTATTCGCAATCGTTTCATTTTTGTTTACTCCTTTCTTTTATGCGATTATTTGATAGATAAGGTTGACGTTTATATAAATCTTTTAATGGGAATTTAACAACACTATTTTTTAAGGATGAAACAATCGTCGGTGCAAAAGGCATTAAGTACGGTTTTCCAAAAGACTCTAATGCACACATTCGAATGATAAAGAAAATTGTAACTGCAAAAACACCAACAATCCCTAAAAAAGCAGCTCCTAGCATAAATATAATTCGATACCACCTTAAGGCATTTATCAGTTCATATTCTGTAAATGGCAGTGAACTGATGGCAGTAATAGCAATGACAATAATCATAATAGGAGATACAATTCCAGCATTGACTGCTGCTTCTCCTAAAATCAGGGCACCTACAATGGATAAAGCACTTCCGCTGAAGCTTGGAACACGTAAATCACTTTCTCTTAAAATTTCAAAAGATAAAATCATCATAAATCCTTCAAAAAAGGCAGGGAAAGGTACCCCATCTCTTTGCGTTGCAAAATTAGCGAGTAAATCTGTTGGAATCATTTCCTGATTATAAGTAATAAGTGCAATATATACTGCAGGAGTAAATAATGCAATGATGAATGCTAAAAATTTTACAATACGTGTAAATGTAACATTGGAGCCTTTTCCATAAATATCTTCCATTGTTTTAAAAAAATCATTCAGCACAGCTGGTATTATTAAAACATAAGGACTATTATCAACTACAATTGCAACCTTACCTTCTAGTAGTGCTTTTGATACTACATCAGGTCTTTCTGTAGTAACAACAGTAGGAAATAAGGATTTTGTTTCTTTTTCGATGAGATTTTTAATCATTCCACTATCAATGATTCCATAAATATCAATTTTGTTTAATTGCTCCATTACTTGATTGATAAGTTCTTCTTTGACAATACCATGAATAGATAATACTCCAATTTGGGTTGCAGTATATTTACCTATGGATAAATTTTTTATCCACAAATTATTTGTTTTTATTCTTTTTTTGATAAGTCCTATATTAATTTGGTAATCTTCTACGAAAGAATCTTTTGCACCGCGAACTGTACTTTCTGTATCTGGTGCAGTAATGCCTCGTGAAATATTAGCTCTAGTTTCTAAAGCAAGCGCTTCACTACATCCTTCAACAAGTATTATGGTAAATCCTTTGTGTAGATAAAAGCAAATATCTTTATAAGTATTAACTTTTTTCACTTTAAAGTTACTAATATCATTTTCAATGATATGAAATAAAGTATTTACCGAGAATTTTTCTTGTTCAATGTGATTTAAACTACGCACAATAAAATCACTGATTTTATCACTAGAAGTCAGTGGTTCGTTATATATAATGTAGACCTTTTTCTTTTTAATGACTTTTTCTCTATAGATAATATCATCTAACTCATTGGTCTCTTGTTTTATTCTTTGAACTATTTGTTCTATATTCTCTAACATGCAATCACCATATTTCTAGTGATAGTATGATTCATATTTTCAAAAATATAAGAAAAAAGAGCGAAAGCTCTCAATACATTTATTTTATTTTTTTTTGTTGATCTGAAAATGACAAATTTAAACAATCATTGGTAAAAGAGTTAAAGAAGTGAAATTCAGAAATCATTTCTAAATATAACTTTTTTTTAATGCGAAGTAATTGTAATTTATCAGTACATGTATTTAATTGATCATAGTAATACTGATATGTTTGTGTTTTGCGTAATAACGTATTATAAAATTTTTGTAATAATAAATTTATATTCATATATTTCATCTCACTTTTTCTATTTTATTTATTTCATTTCATTTTGTCAAATGTTATAATGAATTTGGTGAATATTATGTCGCAAATTTTTACAATAGAAAAATTGGATCACCAAGGAAGAGGTATTATAAGAGCGAACGGAAAAGTAATTTTTGTGGAAAATGCCTTACCTGGTGAAGAAGTAGAAATTCAAATTTTAAAGGAAAAGAAAAATTTACAAGAAGCAAAAGTTAGCCATTATCATCATACAAGTAGTAATCGTGTGCGACCTATATGCCCATATTACACATTATGTGGTGGTTGTCATATTATGCATATGAATTATGACAGTAGTTTACAGTGGAAGGAAGACAAGGTAAAAGAAATTTTAAAAAAATTTATGAATCATGATATTTCATTTTTAATAAAACCAATTGTGGCTTCTCAACCATTTTCATATCGTAATAAAGTTACCTTACAAGTGGAAAATAAAATTGGTTACTATGAAAAAAGAAGTAACCATATTGTGCCAATTAATCACTGTGATTTAATCAATGAAAAAATGAATCAAGTGGTAAATATAATTGCAAACATAAAATTAGACAAATGCTCTCAAGTAATCATTCGCTATAGCGAATATTCTAATGAAATAATGGTTATTTTTGATATAAGTACCGACAATTACAATAAAAAGATACTTGAAACTTTACGCCCATTTGTAAATACAATATATATTAAAAATAAAACATATGAATGTATTTACGGTAATCCATATATTGAAGAGAAAATAGGAAATTTTATTTATCGCATTTCGCCTGATTCTTTTTTTCAAGTCAATACTAAGCAAGCAGAAAAATTATATGAATTAGTAAGAACGTATGCTGATTTGGACAAGGAAGATATTGTATTAGATTTATATTGTGGAACAGGTACAATTGGATTATTTTTAAGCCCACAGTGTAAAAAAGTTTTTGGAATTGAAATTAATCAACAAGCAGTAGAGGATGCACAACAGAATCAACTACGTAATCAAGTAAATAATATAGAGTTTATTTGTGATGATGTAGCGAAGGTAATTGGTAAAATAGAAAATCAATATTCTGTAGTGGTTGTAGATCCACCACGTAGTGGGTTGGATCCCAAGACTGTTTCTTATTTAAAAGAATGGAAAGTAAAACGTCTTATTTATGTATCTTGTGATCCGGTTACATTAGCAAGGGATTTAAAAGAATTAGAAGAAGTATATGAAATCAAAGAATTAACACCAGTTGATATGTTTCCTGAAACTTATCATATTGAATGTGTTGTAAAATTAGTTCGAAAATAATATAGATAGGAGTATGTTATGGCAGATATAGAAGATTTTATGAAATTAGATATTCGTGTTGGTACTATTATTCACGCAAGAGTATTTGAAGGTGCAAAAAAACCGGCATATCAATTAGAAATTGATTTTGGTAATGGCATTGGAATTAAAAAGTCGTCCGCTCAAATTAAAGATTATTATCAAATAGAAGATTTAATTGGGAAACAAATTCTTGCAGTTGTTAATTTTCCTCCAAGACAAATTGCAAACTTTATGTCTGAAGTTTTGGTATTGGGTACTTATAGCGAAGGTGGAGTTGTTTTAATCACGCCAGATTTTATGGTAAAAAATGGTGATAAACTAGGATGAATTCTTGTAATTAGCTTTTTGTTACAGTATAATATATGACTTAAGGAGGATTTTCATGGAATATCATATTGAAAAAGAAGAAAAGCTAATGCAGTTGTTTGGATACCATGCCGTTGGTCCAGATATTTCTAATTGTTGGATGATTGTTGATGATCAAGAGCAACAAGTAGGATATATTCAATATAAAAGAGTTAAAAAAGCACATAAAAAGAAAGGAACACCTAATATTTATGGCTACGTGACACAAATTGAAAGTGACATAATTCATTATGCAGATCAAAGAAATTTGGGAGATGAAACTTTAGATTATAAATTTGATCTCAAAAAAGAGAATGGAAAGATAGATCATGTAGAAATGAATTTTGGCATGTCTCCATTTATCCGTATTTGGAGTCAAGATTATGGATATATAGCATTTAGTTTAGACGATAAAAAATTATATTGTGAGTTTTATAGTAAAACAGAGCACTACAATACCAACGAAACGATAATAGTAAAACATTATAATAAACAATATTCATATACTTTAACATTTTGTGATAAAGATAAAAATATTCTCGAGTCAGAGGGAACACAAACATTTAGTATCCAAGTGACGGATAAAGAAATAGATAATTTGATTGAAGTAAACGATATGAGATGGATTGGAAATCAATTGAAATATACAGTAACGTCTCACGTTGAAGGGACTCTTTTGGAAGCCATTCAAAAGCATCAAATGGGATTAGAGGCATTTCATCACTTCTGCTACATAATCAATCAAGCCGTGTTATTGAAAGAAGATACTATTACAGAGTTATTACAAGATCGACCTATTGTAGAACCAGAATATCAATTATTTTTATCTGATTTTTCAACAATAAAGGATCATTTAAACGAGGAAAAACAATATATAAAAAAATAAAAATGCTTACTGAATAAGCATTTTTTAATATATTTGACTATACCCCTGTAGGGTAGTATAATGTAATTGGAGATGATACAATGGAAGCAAAACTTACACATCGATCTGATGCCTCAAAGAAATATTTAACAACTAGATTACATGTCGTGGAAGGGCAAGTGAGAGGAGTTGAGCAAATGATAGAAGATGATCGCTATTGCGGGGATATTTTAATTCAAATTTCTGCAATTACGAAATCTTTAAAAACAATTGCATATGAAATATTAGAAAATCATATGTCTACTTGTGTAGCAGATCATATTATGAAAAACGATCCAAATATTATTGATGAAACAATGGATTTAATTAGAAAAATCAATGTTTAAAAGGAGAAGACTACAATGAAAAAAGTCATATTGAAAATTGGTGGAATGAGTTGTAGTGCCTGTTCAGCAGGATTAGAAAAATATTTAAACAAACAACCAGGGATTGAAGCTAGCGTCAATTTAGTACTTGCACAGGCTATGATTATATATGAAGAATCATATTCGATTTCTGATTTAGAACATTTAGTCAAAGAAGCGGGATATGAAAGCTTAGGTATATATACTGGAAAAGAAGAAGTAAAAAAAACAAACCATCATTTACTACTTTATGGAATACTTGTCATAATTACTTTATATCTTTCTATGGGTCATATGATTGGCTTACCTTCTATTGATCAGATGAGATATCCAGTATTCTATACAACTCTGTTATGTTTACTTGCTTGTATATTTTTATGGTATGGAAGAGGCATATTAAAAAATGGGATCAAAAATTTTATTCATAAAAATTCGAATATGGATACTTTAGTAACAATTGGTGTCTTTTCTAGTTTTTTATATAGTACATGGAATTTTATTCAAATTGTATTAGGACATCATGAGTATGTCGAAAATTTATATTTTGAAAGTTGTGTTGTGATTCTTTATTTAATTCAGTTAGGTCGAACAGTTGATTTGAAAAATAAGGAAAAAACGAAAAAAGCTATTCAAGAGTTAGTACAAATTACACCGGAAAAAGCATACATTAAAATGGGTAAAAAAATACGAGAAACATCTATTGATGAAGTAAAGTGTGGAGATATTTTAATTGCAAAGCCAGGTATGAAAATTGCTGTAGATGGAGTGATTACAAAGGGCTCTGGTCATTTTGAAGAAGCCTTTATTACCGGAGAATCTATGCCAAGTAAAAAACATAAAAATGATAAAGTAGTAGCAGGGAGTATTAATTTAGATGGTATGATTGAATATCAGGCAGAAAAGATTGGGAAAGATTCTACAATATCAGAAATTGTTAGACTTGTAGTTGAGGCTACAAATACAAAGGCACCAATTGCAAGAGTGGCCGATCAGGTAAGTGGATACTTTGTGCCAGGTATTATGCTCATTGCCATTTTTACTTTACTTGCTTATATATGTCTTGGAAGATTTGAAGAAGCCATTGTTTCTTTTGTAACGGTTCTTGTCGTTGCTTGCCCATGTGCTTTAGGCTTAGCGACCCCTTTAGCTATTGTGATCAGTGAAGGTAAATGTGCAAAATTAGGTATTTTAGTGAAAAATAGTGAAACTTTAGAAAACGCCCATAAAGTAGACACCATTGTTTTTGATAAAACAGGAACACTTACTTATGGAACATTGCAGATTGCTAAAATACACCATTATAATGCATATAAAGATGATGAACTGATAAAGCTAGTTAGTAGCATTGAAGTGAATTCTACACATCCAATTCATTCGGCGTTTACATCTTATGCCAAACAACATCATTTACAATTATTAGAATGTATGCATTTTGAAAATATCGCAGGTATTGGTGTTAAAGGAACCATACAACAAAAGGAATACTATATTGGAAATGGGAAACTATTTCACTATCTGCAATTAGAGAATTTATATTTGAAGGAAGAGCAGGCACTGGCACAAGATGGAGATAGTATTGTCTATGTCATTGAAAATGACAAAGTAATTGGGTTGATTGGAGTGAAAGATGAGGTCAGAAAAGATGCAAAACAAACAATCAAAGAATTAATACAAATGAATAAAGAAGTGATTATGTTAACAGGAGACCATGAAATAACTGCTAGTAGAATTGCCTCTGCTTTAGGAATTTCTAAAGTGATCGCAAATGTGATTCCAAGTGAGAAAACAAAAGTAATACAAGAATTGTTAAAGCAAGGGAAACATGTTATGATGATAGGAGATGGAATCAATGACGCTCCTAGTTTAGCGGTAGCTAGTATTGGTGTCAGTATGAAAAGTGGAACGGATATTGCATCTGATTCTGCAGATGTTATTTTGATGCAGAATCATTTAGATCGAATCCCTTTATTGATGTTAATTAGTAAAAAAACAATTCGTAATATTAAACAAAATTTATTTTGGGCATTCTTTTATAATATATGTATGCTACCACTGGCAATTGGATTTTTAAAACCATATGGTATTGTAATGAATCCTATGTTAGCGGGATTTGCAATGACATTAAGTAGCTTAACAGTGGTATGGAATGCTCTACGTTTAAGAAAGTGAGGAGAATGTTATGTTTCATCGTGAAAAGAAAGTGATTTATGTAGAAGGAATGCATTGTGAACATTGCGCTAAAAAAGTAGAAAATGCATTAAAAACATTAGAAGGTGTTCTAAAAGTGAAAGTCAATTTAAATTCCAAAGAAGTTGTGATAATATCAAAGGAAACAATTGCTGATGAAAAATTGCGAGAAATAATTGAATCATTAGATTATCAAATATTAGAAATGAAATGATGTAAAGGAGCCTATATGGAAAAGTATCAAGAAATTGAAAGAAGCATTATTAAAAAGTATCGAAAAGAAATTTGGAGTAAATTCGTACATGCAGTACAAGAATATGAACTCATTCAAGAAAATGACAAAGTTATGGTCTGCATTAGTGGTGGGAAAGACTCCTTTTTGCTTGCAAAATGTATTCAAGAATTAGTGAAACATGGAAAAGTTCCTTTCGAAGCATGTTATGTGGTCATGAATCCAGGATACAATGAAAAAAATAAAAACTTGATACTCGAAAATGCAACAATATTAAATATACCAATTCAAATGTTTGAAAGTAGTATTTTTGAATCAGTTTCAAACATTGATTTGAAAAGTGCATGTTATTTATGTGCGAAAATGCGTAGAGGATATTTATACCATAAGGCAAAAGAATTAGGGTGTAATAAAATAGCTTTAGGACATCATTTTGATGATGTGATTGAAACTACTTTATTATCTATGTTTTATGGTTCAGAAATTAAGACTATGATGCCTAAATTGCATAGTGAACATTTTGAAGGTTTAGAATTAATTCGCCCTTTATATTTAGTGAAAGAATCAGATATTATTGCTTGGCAAAAAGCAAATGAATTAACATTCTTAAATTGTGCATGTCGATTTACCGAAAATACTTCTAGTGGTCACGGAGAGATAAGTAAACGTCAAGAAATAAAACAACTCATTCAAAATTTAAAAAAGGTAAATCCATCGGTTGATTATAATATTTTTAAAGCACTTGATAATGTAAATTTAAATTGTATTCTGGGAAGAAAGAAAAATGGGGTCTATAAAAACTTTTTAGAAGATTATGATCAAAACAATACCAAATAATGGTATTGTTTTGATTTTACAATTGAAAAAATTAGTGTTATAATAGTGAGCCAATTAGGGGGAATTATAATGAAACAACGTATATTAGCTTATTTGGTAAGCATGGGACTAGCTATTTCAAATACTGCCGCTTCTACAGCAACACAACAGGAAACATCACAAAATACAAGTTGTCATGTATTACAAGAAAATTTAATTCAAGATATCTTAAACAACATATTATCTTGGAAAAATAATGTTCATATTGAAATACCACCGATGAAACAGGAAACAACGTTAACTATTAGTGCAGTTGGAGATTGTACATTGGGTTGGGATGATCGAAGCAGCTATACCAATTCATTACCATATGAATTAAATGCGCAAAACAATGACTATAGTTATTTTTTTAGAGGAGTTTATGACATATTAAGTAATGATGATTTAACAATCGCTAATTTAGAGACAACATTTACAGATTGTACTACACGTGCAGATAAAAAATTTACATTCAAAGGGCCTAGTGATTATACAAATATTTTAACCAGTGGTAGTGTGGAAGCTGTTAATCTTGCCAATAACCATACGATGGATTATTTACAAGAAGGATACCAGGATACTTTAGATGCGTTAGAAACAACATCTTTATCTTATTTTGGAAACGGTATTTATAGTGTTATAGAACTTAAAGGAATCAAAATTGGATTATGTGGAATTCAAGGTTGGAATGAAAAGACAGCTTGCCAAAATATTGATGATGCTATGTCATATTTTAATGAACAAGGAACGGATTTGGAAATTTTCAGTTTTCACTGGGGGCAAGAAAGAGTATATAATCAAAATAGTACACAAGAAAATATTGCAAGATATGCGATTGATTGTGGCGCTGATTTAGTGTTAGGACATCATCCTCATGTACTGCAGGGAATTGAAGAATATAATGGTAAATATATTGTATATTCGCTTGGTAATTTCGTATTTGGAGGAAATAAAAATCCAAGTGATAAAGATACTATGATTTTTCAAATTACATTCTGTTATAAAGATGATACAATCATAGATACAACCGTGAATATTATACCAGTATCACTTTCTTCTGTAACCAATCGTAATGATTACCAGCCAACGGTTTTAGAAGGAGAAGAGAAAGAAAAAATTCTTAAGAAGGTATTAGACGCAAGTACCAATTTTAATTATATACCATGAAAAGCATCAAGAAAGATGCTTTTTTCATGTTTATTGAATTGCTATATCTATTATAAAGATTTTAGGTATTATTTTATAGATACAGATCACAATAAAATTAGGTATTGAATTCTAATTTTTTCATTTTCCTATAAAAGATGTCTTTTTTTTTTGTATATTTTGCGATATACTATAAATATTAGAATAGGGTGTGGGCTATGTTATTTAGAAGACCATTTGCATTTTTGATTAAATATTTTAAAATGATTCATCTCACATTAACAGTGATGATCGTCTATTTGTTACTAAAAACAAATAGTATATTTCGCTTCATTGGTGAATATATGAATTCTAATATGTCAACGATTGGTGCAGATACCATTTCTTCTTTGTTTACACCTATGATGTTAGTGATAATAGTAGCTATATTAGTACTTACATTTATTATATTATGTTTAATGAGCTATAAGAAAAAACCAATTCAATTTTATATATTCAATGTTTTAGTATATGGGTTCGTAACATTTGTATTTGTCTTCGCTTATAGTAATATTAAAACATTGGAAATTGGGCTACTTGATATTCGAACATTGAAATTGATTCAGGATTTCAGTTTATTTGCGTTAATCCTTCAGTCATTAAGCTTAATTGCAGTAGCTATTCGTGCAACTGGATTTGATATCAAAAAATTTGATTTTGACCAAGATGTGGCTGATTTAAAAATTACAGCTGAGGATAGTGAAGAATTTGAGGTTGATGTGGAATTAGATACAGATCAATTAAAACGAACTATCCGTAAAAAATTACGTCATATCAAATATATATATATAGAAAATAAATTTATCATTAATATAATCGTCTTATTGTGTATTGCATTGGTTTGTGGAGTCATATATTTGAATGTTGGTGTATATCATAAATTGCATAGCGAAAATGAACCATTTAAAACCACAGAATTTATGTTAAATATTAAAAAAAGTTATATTACCAATACAGATTATCATAATAATACCATAACTGAAGATAAAAAATTATTAGTCATTCAATATGAAGTAAGAAACATAACTGCTGTTAATAAAAAGCAATTTAAACCAGAACGTTTTACATTAACTATAAATGGAAAAACGTTGCATGCTGTAGATACTTATAAAGATGAATTATATGATTTAGGCGCTCCTTATCATTATCAATATCTAACAACTAATTTTCAATTATATACATTAACTTATGAGATATCAAAAGACGTGAAACTTGACAAAATTGTTTTAAATTACTATGATACAAATGATCAGACTATTGGTATTCAAATCACACCAGTTGATGATACCAAAAAAACATTAATTGCTTCTACAAATATGATGAATGAATTATCCTTTGATAAAACAGTTTTAAAAAACAGTAGATTAAAAATTGATTTGTACGAGATTCAAAATACATTTACAAATTTTTATACATATTGTATTTCCGGAGATAATTGCTTTACTGGAATGGAATATATTCAACCTAGTATTAGTGGAAATTTTGATAAAACACTGTTAAAGTTAACAGGGAAATTCATGTTAGATGAAGCATCACTTCTCCCATTATCAGATTTATATAGTATATTGAGAGATTTTGGCTCTATTATTTACGAAATAAATGGAGAAGAAAAAGTCATTTCTTCCAACTTTAAATTAGTAAAACCAACAAAACCAAGCACAGACAATGTATATTATATTGAAGTACCTAAAGAATTAGAAATTGCTACGAAGATTAAAATTCGCTTCACATTTAGGGAGTTTGTATATGAGTTTATTGTAAAATAATGTCAAAAAAGTAGAAAATAACTTGTAGAATAGGGTTTTCATGGTATAATAAGAAAGAAAGGATAGATAAGATGAAACGTCATTTAGTCTTTTTCATGTTGTTATATGTGTTGTTTCCGTTACGAGCAAGTGCTCTAGTTTGTTCAAATGAGCAAAGAGTCAATTATCAAACACTTGCAAGTAATATAACGACCAATTATACATATACAGAGCAAAATGGAACAGTTACATTTCAAATTACACTATCTAATATATATGAAGGACTAATTGTAAATGATATCAAAAATGGTACAACATATCCTTATCAAGGAAATGAGTTAACGATTACAAACTTGAATCCTAATACAAGCTACCGTTTTGATATTTATACAAGTGATGTTTATTGTCGACAAGAAGTTTTATATTCACATTACGTAAATACGCCACCTTATAATCCATATTATCAAGATGAAGTTTGTGTAGGTGCGGAAAAATTTGCTTTGTGTCAGAAATGGACACAAATTACGATGCCTTATGAAGAGTTTAAACAAAAAGTAGAACAATTAAAAAAACCAGCGGTAGAAGAACCTACCATAAATACAAAAACAACAACCAAAAGCTTTTACGATTATGCAATTGAACTTTATTTAAAATATTATTATATTGTATTGCCACTATTTATTATTGTAGGTATTACTATTATTTACCGTTATAATAAGAAAAACGACCTATTTTAGGGGGGTATATGATGAAGAAAGTTTTAACATTTATTACAATTTTATGTATTGGATTAGTAATTCCAATGACAAATATTAAAGGTGCGAATAGTTGTGAGGCTACTTTGACGGAAAAAAGCTTTAGTGGAAGCCGTGGCTATCAAATAACAGTGCCTATCTTGAACCGTACAGGTACCATTTATGTGGCACAATTAAGTGGGAATGGTGTTTCAAGGGTGGCATTATGCTTAGATAGAGGACTTAGAGCGGGAACTACTTATATTCGCTCGACAACAAGAGTAGAAAATGCGACGCCTGCTATTAGAAAAGCATATGCTCTTGCGAATTCTGCATATGGAGGAAATTTATCTAATTTTAATGATGATTTAAGAATGTTAAAATACTTCTTAGCTCAAGTAGTCGTTTGGTTATCTCAAGAAGGTATTGCACCTAGCAATGATAACATAGGAAATATTACAGGTGCTATTGTAGGTAGTTATTATGCCAATTCAACAATTCCAGATGAAATACGTAATAAAATACTACAACAATTAAGGGATGCATGGAATAATACCCAACCATACTCTGGCCAACTATATACATATGAATCATTGACTTCATCTGGAACATATCAAAGATTCATATCTAGTTTGAATTTAAATACTTGTCCTCCAAAAGAGGGAGAAAATAATCCAACAGATCCAACAAATCCTGATAATCCAGAAAC